>JADLGX010000188.1 GCA_020849095.1 Candidatus Eiseniibacteriota bacterium | reverse complement strand
TCGTACTGCCGCGTGAACCCGCAGCCCGACGCCGTGTTCACCACCAGCACGGTCTTGCCGCGGTACTCGGACAGGGACTTCTCTTCGCCGGCATTCGTGCGCACCGTGAAGTCGTGAAGGGTCTGGCCCATCGCCTGCTCCCGCTGGAATCCCAGGGCCGGCGACGCGCGCGTTGGGCGGCGCCGGCTCGAGGTGCTGCCTGCGCGGCAGTATGGGCGCAGCCCGCGACAAGGGCCAGCGTCCGGGCGTACGCTCTTGCGCGTGCGGTTTGCGGCCATCCGGCCGTTTGCACGGTGAGCCACTCTCGCCCCACACCCGAGCCTCATTGGAGTCGCCATGCGTCGCGCCTGCTTCTCCCTGCTCGCACTCCTGCTCACGGCGGCGCTCGCCCTGCCCGCGAGCGCCGCGGTCCTCACTAACTTCGACACCGGCCTCGACGGCTGGACGGTCACCGGCGACAACGCCTCGGTGTGGTCCGCGGCCGGCGGCAATCCCGGCGCGTGCCTGTCGGTCAACGATCTCGCGACCGGCGACAACAACCTTTCCGTCGCGCCCGCGCCCTACCTGGGCGACTGGAGCGCCATGGGCGCCGGCGACTCGCTCTCGGTGGACGTGCGCCTGGTCAAGATCAGCGGCACCGACGTGCCCCTGCCGTGGCTGTTCCGCATCGAGGGTCCCGGCGGCGCGGCGCACGCGCTGGTGGGCACGTTTCCGCCCTTCGGCGTGTGGACGCGCTACTCGGTCTCGCTCTCGTCCGCGCAGTGGGTGCTCGAATCCGGCTCGTGGCCCGCGCTGCTGGCCAACGTCACGTCGCTGCTCATCGCCAGCGAGTACATCAACGGCACCGAGGACGTCTGGCTCGACAACGTCCTGCTCACGCGCTCGCCGCAGACGCAGTTCAACCCGTGCGTGCTGGAGACGTTCAACACGGCCGGTCTCGGCGCGTGGTCGTTCTCGAGCACCGGCGGCGCGAGCAATCCGGGATCGGGCGGCAACACGGCCGGCTTCTGCCAGATCACGGACGGCACGGGCATCGGCTTCGCGTTCGCTCCACCCGTCTTTCACGGCGACTGGTCGCCGCTCGACGGCACCGGGCGCATGCAGCTCGACGTGCGCCGCCTGACGGCGGCCGGCGCGCCGCTGGCCGACCTCGACCTGGTCACGCTCTCCGGTCCCGGCGGCTCGGCCAAGGTGACAATCGCCGCGGCCGACCTGCCGGCCGTGCCCCGGCTGTGGAAGCGCTTCGTGTTCCCCATCCGCGAGTCGGCATGGACACTCACCAGCGGCACGTGGGCGGGACTGCTCGCCAACGTCACCTCCATGCGCATCCGCGGCGAGTTCATGGACAACTCGGACAACGTGGGCATCGACAACGTGGCGCGGTTGTCCGCGGACTGCCCCGATCCCGACGTTCGCGTCAACGTGCTCGGCGTGGGGCCATGGCTGTGCGGCGTCACCTCGATGGTGTCGGTGCAGAGCGTGGCATATGACGCGGTGTCCGCCACCCTGTACGGCATCGTGGACTCGGCGTCGGCCTCCGGCGGCGGGCTGTGGACGGTGACGGGCGCCACGCCCGGCGTACGGCTCCAGGCCTACACCACGCCCACGCACGCCCTCTTCGACGGCGCGGGCAACGCGTACGTGACCGAGGCCACGAGCGGCAACGTCAACCGCCGCACGCCGGCGGGCACCACCTCCATCTGGGTGGCCGGATTTCACGCGAGCGACGATGACCCCGCGGGCATGTGCTTCGCCCCTCCCGGATTCGACGGGCCCAACGTGTCGGCGGGCGACGTGATCGTGACCGACTACGGCTTCAGCGGGCCCGACGAGATCTGGGCGTTCTCGACGCTCGCCGCCGAAGGTGAGCGCCAGCTCATGACCGACCCGGGCGAGGTGGACATCTACGACGTCACCGCGGGCCCTGCGGGCCGGGTGTGGTTCGCCGACGCGCTCGACCCCGACTCGCTTTTCTCGGTCGGGCCGACGGGCCAGATGGCGGGCATTCGCCTGACCTCGCCCATTCCCGGCATCCAGTCCGTGGTGTGGGACCCGCTGCCGGGTACGGGCTGGCTCTACGTGGCCTCGCGCGGCACGGGCGCGCTGTGGCGCGTGAACCACACCAACGGCGCCGTCGAGCAGGTGGCCACCGGCTTCATGACGCTGGACCAGTGCGCGCTCGAAATCGATGTACCGGGCCGCCGGCTGTGGGTGGCCGATCCGGGCGCCAACCGCATCTACGAGTTCTGCCTGCCCAACAGCTTCACCGATGCCGCGCCGGGGCCGCTCGCGCCGCGCGCGCTGGCGCTGTCGGCGGGACCGAATCCGTTCACGCACGCCACGTCGCTCGCGTTCTCGCTCCCCGCGGCCGCCGACGTGCGCGTGGTGGTGTACGACCTGGGCGGGCGTCAGGTGCGCACGCTGGCGCGCGAGCGCTTCGCGGCGGGCCGGCACCAGCTGGGCTGGGACGGCCGCGACGATCGCGGTGTGGGGGTGAGCCCCGGTGTCTACCGCGCGCGCGTCGAAAGCGGCGGCGCCTCGGCCGGCGTCGCCCTGGTCCGCGTGCGCTGATTCCGCGGCCGGACACCCCGGACTGGCTCGGCAGGCGCCCACCGCCCCTGCCGAGCCAGAATCCCGCTTCGATTTCCCCATTCCTGCGCTATCCTGCCTCCGTCCATCCTTCCCGGAGGCTTCCCTGGCGGCTGATGACCCGACGGTGCCCGACCCGTCGCTCCACGAGACCAGCGAGCTGCTGCAACTGGCCAAAGACGGCAGCGGCGACGCGCGCGAGGCGCTGTTGTCGCGCTATCTGCCGCGCCTGCAGCGCTGGGCCAGCGGCCGCCTGCCCATGTACGCCCGTTCGCTGGCCGACACCTCGGACATCGTCCAGGACGTCTTTCTCAAGACGTTGCAGGGTCTGGACCGCATCGAGGTGCGCGGCCCGGGAATCTTCCAAGCCTATGTTCGTCGCGCCGTGCTCAACCGTATACGGGATGAGGTCCGCTGGGCCAGACGCCGCCCGGGACCCGATGGAGTGCCCGAGGACCTGACGGATTCGCTGCCGTCACCCCTGGAGCAGGCCATCACCACCGATACGCTGGAACGCTACGAGCGCGCCCTGAGCACGCTCGACGACGACGAGCGCGAACTCGTGCACCTGAGGCTCGAGCTCGACTTTCCGTACGAGGAGATCGCCCGCATGACCGGCAAGCCTTCCCCGAGCGCCGCGCGCATGTCCATCAAGCGCGCGCTGGCCCGGGTCGCTGCCGCCATGGGCGCCGTGCGGCCGACGGGAGACGAGTGATGAACAAGGACGTGGACACGCGCGACGCGGACGCCTACGAACGCCTGCTGTCCGCGCTCGCCGACGACGCGCCGGTCGAGTGGGACGCCGATCGCGAGGCCTTCGCCGCCGGCGAGCCGCTGCGCTTCGCGCCCCTTCAGGAACTGTCGCGCATCGCCGAGTTCCATCGGGCGCTGCAGCGCGCGCCGCACGGCAGTGCCATGCCCGAGCCCGCGGAGTGGGGTCCGCTGCTGCTGCTCGAGCGGCTGGCGCTGGGCGCACGGTCCGAAGTGTGGCGCGCGTGGGATCCGGCGCTGCGCCGCGAGGTGGCGCTCAAGCTGATCGACGCCGGCACGCTGTCCGGCCCCGCGGCCGAGGGCGCGCTGCTCGACGAAGCGCGCGCCGCCGCGCGCGTGTCGCACCCGCACGTGGTCGTGGTGCACGGCGTGGCGCGGCACGGGGACCGCGTGGGACTCTGGATGGAGCTGGTGCGTGGCCAGTCGCTCGACGCCATCGTGCGCCAGGGCGGCGCGCTCCCCGCCGAGGGCGTGGCGCGACTGGGCGCCGACCTCGCCGCGGCGCTCGCGGCCGCGCATGCGGCCGGCGTGCTGCACCGCGACCTCAAGCCGGCCAACGTCATTCGCGACACGTCGGGGCGCTGGGTGCTGGTGGACTTCGGGCTGGGGCTGACCGCGGACCGCCGCGATTCGCCCGCCCACGCGAGCGCCGGCACTCCCATGTACCTGGCGCCGGAAATTTTTCGCGGCGGCAAGCCCGGCGAATCGTCCGACGTCTACTCGCTCGGGCTGCTGCTGTGGTTCGCGCTCACGGGCGCCGACGCGTTTCCGGCTTCCAACGTGGCTGAGCGCGTGCGCATGGCCGAGGCGGGCGTGGACGAGAGCGCGCGGCGCGCGGCCCGTCGCGCGGACGGCGCGCTGGCCCGGCTGATCGAGCGCGCGATCGAACGCGAATGCGCCTCGCGCTGGCCGAGCGCGGCGGCGTTCGAGCAGGCGCTGCGCGCGTGGAAGCCGGGCGGCGGCGTGACGCCGCGCGCGGCGCTGCTGCCGCTGGCGGGCGCGATCGTGGTGGTCCTGGCGCTGGCGTGGTTCGGGCCGTGGCGGGACCGGAATCGCGCGACGGACGCCCCCTCTCCCGCGGCAGTCGCTTCGCCCGCGCCCTCCACCACATACGCGGTCGAGGCCTCGCTCGTTCGGCGCGGCGCCGCCGGCAG
>JADLGX010000187.1 GCA_020849095.1 Candidatus Eiseniibacteriota bacterium | reverse complement strand
CCGGCGCCCGGCTGTGGCACTTGCTGCACTCGACGTTGATGTGGCTGCCCTCGAGCGGATAGGCGCTCCGGGCGTGCATCACCGCGGTGTAGGTGGAGTTCGCGAAGCCGCGCACGTCGTGGCACGAGGCGCAGTCCACCGCCTTGCCGGCGAGCGTCGCGGCGCCGGCGTGCGTGTCCTTGTGGCAGTCCGTGCACAGCGTGTACTTGGGCTTGGGCCCGAAGCCGCCCTTGCGCGGGTCGTGGCACTTTTCGCACGCGACGAGCACGTGCTTGAAGCGCAGCGGGTAGCGCGTGGCGTCGTGGTTGAAGCCTGCCCGGTTGATGTTGCGGAACGTGTCGGTCGAGTGGCACTTGGCGCAGGCGCCCGGGAAGCGCCCGGCGTGCGGGTCCTTGTGGCACACGAGGCAGTCCTTGTGCGGCAGCGGCTTCCACTCGGGCAGCGGCGCGCCCTTTTCATCGCGCTGCTTCACGAACTGCGGCGCCGCGTGGCAGCGCAGGCATTCCAGCTTGCCGTGCGAACCCGTGAGCGGGAAAGCCGTCTTGGCATGATCGAAGCCCGGCGCGGGCTTGAACTTTTCGTTGTTGTGGCAGCTCTCGCACTTCTTGCCGAGCTGGCCGCGGTGCGAGTCCTTGTGGCAGTCCACGCACGCGGTCTCGAGTCCCAGCCAGCTGGTGTTGCGGTTCTTCTTGCGGATCAGCCGGGCGGCCGGCGACTTCTGCAGCGCCGCCGTGTGGCACTTGGCGCATTCGAGTTCGGCGTGCTTGCCCTTGAGCTCGAAGCCCGTGCGGCGGTGATCGATCTTCTGCGGCGAGCCCTCGGCCCACACGACCAGGTTGAACTCGCGGCCGCCGTGGTCCGGATGGCACGACGCGCAGTTCTTGGCGGTCTCGCGGGCGTGCGTGCCGCGGTTGGCGGTGCGCATCCAGCCGATCTCGGTGTGGCAGGCCAGGCAGCGCTGGTCCATGCCCGCCTTGCTGTCGCCCTTGCCCCCCTTGCCGTGGCACTGCAGGCACTGCAGCGAACCGTCGATCGATGCGTGCGGGGCGGCCAGCGGGCCCGGGGACATCTGCGCGTGCGCGGCGCCGGCGCCGGCAAAGGCGATGGCGGCCGCCAGTGCCAGGGTGCGGAGGGCGCGACGGATCACGCCTGCGCTCCGGACTTGGAGTCCGACGGCTGCTCGAGCTGGATTTCCTTCTTCACGATGCGCACGCCGATGCGCTCGAGGAACGGGTAGGGCGCCTCTCCGCCGATGCGCACGACCACGTTGTCGTTGGGCAGCCGCCGCAGCGTGCCTTCGTGCTCGAGCACCACGACGTCCCGGCGGATCTCCTTGACCTGGCTGCCGAGCAGCAGCTCGACCTTGCCCTCGTTCACGGCCGCGTCGATCTTCTCGCGGTTGCGCTCCTTCACCCGCCCGAACTCGGCGCCGCGGTACGACAGCGTGACCGTCGTGCCGGGCTGGTTCGCCAGGCCCAGCGCGGACTCGACGGCGCTGTCTCCGCCGCCCACGACCAGCATGCGCTGTCCTTCGAACGCCTCCATCTCGACGATGTCGTAGAAGACCTTGTCCAGTTCCTCGCCGGGCGCGCCGAGCCGGCGCGGCGTGCCGCGGCGGCCCATGGCCAGCAGCACACGACGGGCGCGGAACTCGCGGTCGCCGCACTTGAGGAAGAACGTCCCGGCCTCCTTGCGGATGCCCTCGACGCGGATGCCGGAGTGAATCTTGAGTCCGGTCTTGGCGATCACGGTCTGCCACACGGCGAGCAGCGACTCCTTGGTGGCGTCGGTCACCCACAGGTCGCCGTAGACCGGCACGCGCAGCGGCTCGGCGAAGAGCAGCTTCTTGCGCGGGTACTTGGAGATGGTCTCGGAGAGCGTGCCCTGCTCGAGCACCAGGTAACGCAGGCCCTGGTGAATGGCCTCGAGCCCGGCCGAGATGCCCGAGGGTCCCGAGCCCACCACGATCACGTCGTGGATGCCGTCGCTGACGTCGCCCCGGAAGGGATCGTTCTTCAGCGAAGCGGCGATGCCCTCCATGGCGAGGCGTCCCTCGTTGATGGCGTTCTTGATCAGTCCGCGTCCGCCCAGTTCGCCCGCCACGTACAGGCCCGGCAGGCTGTTGGACTCGAAGTTCGCGTTGAGGTCCGGCACCTCGACCACCTGCACCGCGGCGCCCGACGTGATCACGATGCCGTTCACCGGGCACGCCGCGGCGCACAGCCCGTGCCCCTTGCACAGGTCCAGGTCCACGCGCGCCACCTTGTTGACGATCAGGATCGCGCCGGGCTCGGGGCAGGCGGGCACGCAGGTGCCGCAGCCCACGCATACGTCGGCGCGCACGATCGCGTGCAGCACGGCGCCGGTCTCGGGCTTCTCCTCGCCCGTGACGATCTTGGCGTTGACCAGGTCGAATGCCTGCGGCGGCGCCTTGCAGGTGGGGCACCACTGGGCGGTCGCCGAGAGGTTCGTGCCGCAGCGCGGGCAGGGGCGCGATTCCGCCGCCGCTCCCGTGCCCTTCGACTTGCGCAGGTGCAGCATCACGAAGATCGCGGTGGCGATCACGAAGACGACTGTGGTGAGGATTCCGTCCAAGTGTTCCGGGTCCTTCCGGTGGGACTAGTAGCCGATTCCGCCGATCCAGATGGCGACGACCACGTGCACGATCACCGCGATGAGCGCCGTGATCGCGAACGGCCGGTGCGCGACGTGCCAGTAGCCGAACACCTTGCGCGTGGCGTCGAGCATGCGCAGCTGCTGCGTCAGTTTCATTTCCTCGCGCGCCAGCCGGAGCGTGTCTCGCAGTTCGGTGCCCGTCAGCGCGGCGTGACCGGCGTGCGGACGGGACAGTTCCTGCTTCAGTTCGTCGAGGGTCTTCCAGCGCTGCACGTCGTCCTGGACCATGCGCCAGATGGAGCGGATGGGGTCGAGGCCGTCGTATGGCCGCGGGTCCACCGCGAGGCGCCTTTCGATCTCGGCCGGCACCATGCCCGTGGCCGCCGCGATGTTGGTGATGAGGGACTTCCGCTCGTTGCTGGCCTCTTCCATGGACAGCTCGAGGCCGGTGCGGCTGCGCGGGATGTGCGTGTACAGGTATCGGCCGACGATGCCGCTCAATGACACGATGAACATGGCGAAGTAGCCCAGCCCGATGAGCCCCTCGAACCGCCAGCCGGCGTGGACCGCCACGAGCCCCGGCAGCGCCAGCCCGGCCACCACGTGCACGCGCATCCAGCTGCCCAGCTGCCCCGTCCATGCCAGCCATTTGGCCGCCTTGCGGAAGGGGTAGAGCCACATGAAGAGGAACAGCACCAGTCCCGCCACTCCCAGACCCAGCCCGACCGGGCCGGAGGACTTGAGCAGGGCGTGGAGCGGATGGCGCAGCCGGGCGGCGTTGGAGGCGAAGTAGTACGAGGCGCCCCACAGGGTGATGGCAGCGGGAATGGCCAGTGAGATGAACACCGCGAGCATGTCGCCGTACGCGCGTCCCTTGGCGTTGGCCTTCGCTCCGGCCTGACCCGCGGCCTTGCCGCCCGGGATGGCCTTGAGCGCCGGCTTCTCCGCGGGGGGGACCAGCTTGAGCGCCGGTTTCTGCGCAGGGGTCATGGGTGATGCCTCCGGAGTTGCACGAACGGGTGATGCGGGCGATTGCACTTTGCGTCTCCCTTCAAACAAGGCACGGCCATTCCACAGTGACTTGCGGTCACCGGGATTGATTTCCGTTCCTCATCGGCAAGATGGGTGCCTGCGGCAGTCCGGGCGTCGGGCCCGGAGGGCGCACGCGATCCATCCTCGGAAGAGAGAGGTCGTGGGGGGGTGGTTTTCTGGTTCTGGGGGCGCAGGGAAGGAGAGTTCCCCGACGGGAGAGGCGGGCACCCTAACGGATTGAGTCCCGGGAATCACGTGGATTCCTGCCATTCCTTACCCCACAGGTGGGGGGAGGTTCCTGCTGCGTACCTCGCCGCCTGCATTTCCTTCTTCGGCCGGAGGGCGAGCCGAACCCAGCCCCGAGTGCGGGGGGCTTCGTGTGTTTGCCGCTCTTCTCGGGGGCGGTGTAGCCTGCCCCGCCTATGGGCAAGAAGAAGCGCAACATCGGGGTGATCGGCGTGCCGATCGATCTGGGCGCCGGACGTCGCGGCGTCGACATGGGGCCGTCCGCCATTCGCATCGCGGACCTGGAGCGGCATCTGGAGGATCTCGGCCACAAGGTCACCGACTACGGCGACCTGGACGTGATGATCCCGGAAACCCAGAAGGTGGGCACCGGCAAGCTCCGTTACAAGAAACCCATCCTGGCCGCCTGCCGCGAGCTGATGAAGAACGTCGAAACCTGCCTCGACGACGGCCGCATGCCGCTCGTGCTGGGTGGCGACCACAGCATCGCGATCGGCTCCGTGGCCGGCTCGACCAACTGGTACGCCCGCCGCGGCGAGCAGCTGGGGCTCATCTGGTTCGACGCCCATGGCGACGCGAACACGCCCGAGACCACGCCGAGCGGCAACATCCACGGCATGTCGCTGGCCGTCTCGCTGGGGTACGGCGACCACGAGCTGGTGCACCTGGGCAATCGCGCGCCCAAGGTGCAGGCGCGCAACACCGTGCTGATCGGCATCCGCGACATCGACAAGGACGAGCGCGACTTCCTCAAGAAGAGCGGCGTCACCTGCTACACGATGCGCGACATCGACGAGCGCGGCATGCGCGACACGCTCGACGAGGCCATCCGGCTGGCGTCGGACGGCACGGCCGGCATTCACCTGTCGTTCGATCTCGACGTGGTGGATCCCGAGGACGCGCCCGGCACCGGAACTCCCGTGTGGGGCGGCATCAGCTATCGCGAGGCGCACCTGGCCATGGAGATGTTCGCCGACCGCGCCAACATCGTGGCCATGGACCTGGTCGAGGTGAACCCGGTGCTCGACTCGCAGAACATGACCGGCATCCTGGCCGCCGAACTGGCGCAGAGCGCGCTGGGCAAGACCATCATGTAGCTTGCCGTTCGAACGAGGAGACGCCGCGCGGCCCATGCGTCGCGCGGCGTCTTCGTGTTTTCGGGCGCCGCGGACCGGTGCGCCTCCGTCCCCCGACGGGACGGCGCACCCGGCGCCGCGGCTCCCTGGCGTTCGTCTGTCAGGAGTCGGGGCGCCGCCGGGAATCACACGCGAAGTTTCAGCGGTCCCGGATTTCGGTGTGCGTGCCGGAGGGTCGCGCGGGGTGGGCCACCAGTTCGGCGATCAGCTCGTCCAGCTGCGCCGCGAACCGCTCGCGGTGGGCCCGGCGGGCGTAGGCGGACTGGATCCGCAGCAGCGTCACCTGCAGCGCGACGCGCTGCTGCGCCATGTCCTCCTGGCACTCGAACGCCTCTTTTTCGCTGCGCGCCGTGGCCAGCCGGCGGAACAGCGCGCCGTACGTCAGCTGCCACAGCTCGATCTCGCGCTGCATCTCGGCCGCCATCGGGTCCTGCGCGGGGAGCACCACCTGGGTGGGGCCCACCGCGCGAGGAGTGGACGGCGAGGGTGCGGCCGCACGGCCCGGCGACACGCACAGGAGCAGGGCCAGGCCCGCGAGCACTCGAACGAGGGTCTTCATGGCCGAAAGTCTCGGCCGCGGGCGGGCCCGGCAAGAGGGGGGGGCGAGGGCTTTCGCTATTCCATGCGCACCAGCTTGGCCACCTCGTGCGTCGTTCCCGCGTCCAGCCGCACCAGATACACACCGGGCGACAGGGCACGCCCCGAATCATCGTGGCCATCCCAGCGGGCCGCGTGCTCGCCCGCCGGCCGGCGGCCGGACGCGAGCGTGCGTACTCGCGCGCCGCGCAGGTCGTAGACGGCCAGCGTGGCCTCGCACTCCGAGGCGAGCGTGAACGACAGGTTCGCCACCCCGGTGAAGGGATTGGGGCGGGGCGACGCGAGCCGCGTGGCCGTCACGCGCGGCGCGTCCGGGGCGTCGGTCGTTCCCGAGCGGAAGCGCAACCGGTACGTGCCGTCGTTCGAGCCGCCGATGTTCACGCGCCAGACCGCCACGGCGTGGTAGCCGGCCGTGGAAACGGTCACGGCGAAGGCTTCGTCCAGAGCCTGCGGCGCCCCCCACGAAGCGCCGAGCGCGTCGGACTTGGAGTACGTCGCGGCGGTCGTGCCGTGAAGCGACACTCCCCAGTCGATCTGGCCGGCATCGCTCACGAGTTCGATCACGTAGCTGCCCGGAGTCAGGTAGACCTCGTGCAGCTTCATGAGCGTGTTCGCGTCGAACGTATAGGGCCCGAACAGACCGGCGGGCGAGCTGCCGAGCCATCGGGACTTCACCGCCTGAGCCTTGTAGTACCAGGCGCCGGTGGTGGTCGAGAGCTGCCCCACGTCGAACGCGCGGAACGGCGTGCGGTTGAAGTTGACGATCGCGAAATCCGATTCGTACAGCCCCCACGCCGACGTGGCGAGATTCGCCCCGAAGCCCGTCTTCGCTCCGCTCGCGGCCTCGTGCAGGCGCAGGTCCACGTCGCCGAACGGAATGGAGACGACCGCCCCCCACCAGCCGTCGCCGCCGCTCGCCGCGAACTTCGGCGTACGCCAGCCATCGCAGTTGTAGTAGAGCGGCTCGCTCGTCGAGACCGCATCCCAGCCGCCCGTGCGATCCGGCGGGTTGGCGCGGAGAATGCCGGTCTCCATCGCCGCGCTCTTCGGCCCCCACACGTACTGCTCGCCGAACGTGTTGTCGTCCTCGTGGATCTCCTCCAGCCGGTTGGGCAGGTCGTAGCGCGCGACGAGCGTGTGGCGGCCGCCGCGCACGTTGAAGTCGCTGCCGTCGTTGAGGCCGCTCGTGGCCCAGCCGCCGAACGCGCCGACGTCGAGCCACCAGGTGGGCACGCCGTCGAGGTCGAACTGCGACTGGAACGCGCCGCCACCGCCGCTGCTCTCGTTGCGGAACGCGATGCTGAGCGCGGTGGCCGTCGAGTCCCCGTAGAGAGTGTCGGGCAGCGGCACGGACGACGGGGTGCCGTCGTGGCGCGGACGCGGCACGAACGGCGAGTGCCACCCGGCCATCGCGTACGGAAGCAGGTTCGGCGGCGTCCGGCCCATCTCGATCGTCAGGGGCAGCGCGGCGGAGCCGTCCTTCGGGTCGCGCCAGATCACGATGCCGTAGTAGCCCGACGCCGCCACGTTCACGTCCACGCGTGCACGGCCGCTCGCCTCGGCCACGCCCACGACGCCGTCCAGGAGCGCGCCGGTGGTGAACGTGCGGTCGTACCAGCCGACGTACAGCTTGCCCGCGCCGGCCGCGCCATCCACGACGACGCTGACCGGTCCGAGCTGCGCCGCGCCCACGAACAGCTCGCGCACGATCGCATACTCACCAGCCGGCATCGTGACCGCGAGCGAATCGTCGAACGAGAACGACGCGCTCGTCACGTGCTTGACGGTGAACGCGGCCGTCTGGCCGGTGCGGTTGAGCACGCCGACATCCCAGCTTCCCGAACCGGCCGTGTTCTTGTTCGCGAGCACGCCGTCGAGGCAGCCCGCGGCGCGGCCGGAGTAGCCCCGGTTCGAACCGAACCCCGTATCCGGATTCGAGGTGGGGAAGTGGATGCGGCAGTCGTAGTCCGTCGCGGCGCCGGAGCCCGCGATCCAGGTGAGGTTCCACCAGCTTCCCGACGGGGCGCTCATGCGCTCGCCCGTCGCGTTGTAGTAGAACATCCCGCCGAGTCCGTCCCAGGCGGACGCGGGTGGAGGCGCCGGCGCGAAGTAGGCGGTGTTCGGCAGCAGGTCGTAGGGCGACCAGACGAACTGCCGTCCGAACAGGTTGTTCGTCTCGTCCGGCTCCGCGAGCCGGTGGGTGTGGTCCACCATGCTCACGAACGCGTGCCTGCCACCGCGCACGAACACGGGACCTTCGTTGATCCGCCCGAACGGTTCTCCCCCCAGAATCGGCCGCCACGTGTAGGTGCGCACGATCGCGCCGTCGAGCAGCAGGCCGGCGGTCACGCTGTCCGTGGTCGTCGCGCCGCCGAAGTTGCGCGCGGAGAAGTTCCAGTAGGTCGAAGTGGCGAAGCCCGGAAGGATCGCCGTGGGCAGCGGCACGCTGCCCAGCCCGGCGTCCGCGGCGCCGCGCGCGACGGTGACATCACCCCAGCCGATGCCGAGCGAGGACGCGAGGTCTCCCGGGTCGGGAGTTCCGACGATTACCGCGCCGGAACTGCGCACGGGGCCCTCGTTGTTCTCGCGGTCGATCGCCGTGATGTTGATGTAGAAGGTCCCGCTCGACGGCAGCGTGTAGTGATCCGAGAGCGAGTCTCCTTCCTGCCACCAGTGGTAGATCGTGCCGGGGCCTCCGGGCGCCACCGGCGTGGTGGAGATGCCGATGTGATAGGTGTCCAGGCCCGCGTCGAGATCCGAGGCCGCGAACCAGTTGAAGAAGATCGTGCGGTCGGGGCTCGGGAATCCGAACGAGCGCCCGCCGGTGAGCGCGATCGCGCCGGGCTGCGCCGGCGGCGTGACGTCCGAGGCGGCGAAGCCCGCCATGCGCATGCAGGCATAGAGCGACTGCCGGTCGGCGGGGAATCGCGCGCGGTAGCGGTCGATGAACTGCTGGGTCGTGACCGGGCTGTCCCAGTCCGCCACCTGCAGCACGCGAACGAACGGCAGCTGGGTGAGGTCCTGGAACCCTCCCGCGCCCGCCGTCGTCTCGTCGGGATCGGCAGGATCGGTCATGTCGCGGATGAGCGCCTGCAGGTGACCCTCGGTGCGCAGCGGGTCGCCGTAGTCGCCGGGCCCGTCGCACGTGGCAATGCCCTCGGAGTCGTAGCCGTAGACCGCGTGAAGCGAGTACAGGCGCGTCACGTATTCGGCCAGCGCTTGCGCGATGCCTTCGTTCCACGCGTCGTGGTCGGTCTCGGTGCACCAGCGGCAGTGGCCGCACGCCCATGGCGTCGGGACCGGCGCGGGCACCCCGTCGCAGGTGCCATTGCAGTAGTCGGGCGGGAGGAACGAGCCGAACTGTGAGATGAAGAAGTGCCCGTACTCGTGGATGTGCGTGGGGGCGTGCCACGCGCGGTCGCGGCCCAGATGGATCGCGTTCTCGACGTTGCTGTACCACGAGCCGCTGCCGAACACTTCGTCGAACGGCTCGGGCCAGATCACGTTCACGTGCGGCATGTTCCAGCCCTGGTCGGCGAACCAGCGGCGCGTGCGCATGAGGTTGGTGAGGATGTCGTGACCCTGCATGGCGCGCTCGTCGGCCGCCTCGAACTCGCCGAAGTAGACGTCCGAGTCCACGTTGACGATCGTGGCCGTCTGCTCCGAATAGACGAGCAGGCCCGACGACGTCCGCACGCTGAAGTGCGAGTTCTGCATCTCGAACCGCAGCGTCAGGTCGGGATCCGGATCGAACGGGTTGACCGGCACCCAGTGCCAGGTCACGTCGAAGTTGCCGCCCGGGTCCGTCTCGGTGGACACCAGGTACGTCAGGAACGGGAAGTCGTTGTCGAAGATCTTCACCGTGACCCCTTCCACGGGAGTCTCGACCGAGCCCCCGGTGGACGAGGGACGGTCGTACTGAATCGAGCCACGCACGCGAATGTCGCGCTCGCCCGGGATCGCGGTCGCGGAGGCCGGCACCGTGGCGCGGTCGCGCACCGGCATCGCGAGTTCGAGCTCGGTGGGCGCCGGCAGCCGGGGGGAGCCCGGCGCGGCGCGACGCTGCTTCGCCGCTCGAGGTCGGCCGGCGTTCTCGAGTTCCGCCGGGTCCAGGAGCCACCGGCCGTCCTGGCCGTCACAGGAGTAGTCCAGCTGCACGATGCCGGCCGCGGCGCCCGCGTCGGCCTCGAAAGGCAGGCGCACGGTGCTGCCTTCGACCAGCGGACGGGCAGAGGGCCGCTCCTTGAACCGGGCCTGCCCGCGCTTCTGGCTCAGGCCGCGAGCGTCGAACACGGTCGTCTTCAGCGCGCGTACCTCGATCGTTCCGCGCATCCGGTCGCCGTCGCGTTCGGTCGTGCCGAGCACGCGGAACTGCACGGGAATGTCGTGCACGGTCGCGATCGCGGCGGTGGCCGGAAGGAACGCGAGCAGGGTGAGGGCGAGTGCGAGCAGTCGGTGTCTCATGTCGGCTCCCACGCGCTCAGCGCGCTTCGTCGCGGGTTGGCGCGGGGCGTGCCACCGGCTCGTTCACGGCGCGCGGCGCCGTGAGTTCGCCGATCGCGGCGTCTAGTTGCGCCGCGAGCGCCGCCTTGCCGGCGGCCCGCGCGTGCCTCGCCTGCACACGCAGCACGTCGATCTCGGCGTCCTGCTTCGCCTTTTCGATCCGGCGCTGCAGCGCGAGCGCGGCCATGGGATCCGCGATTCGCGCGAGCTCGGTCTGCAGCGCCGCGACCGCGGCATCCTGACGGTCGAGCACGTCGAAGAGGTCGGCGAGCAGCGGCGTCGCGGCGGGCCGCGGGCGGGCGACCGTTCGCGGCAGCGGCAGCGCCTCGAGCGCGCGGAGCGCGGCCGGGTCGTCGAGCGGGACCTGGGCGGGGGTTCCGGACAGGGCGGGCAGTGCCGGAAGCGCCGAAGGCGAGGGAGCATTCTCGGTGGCGGCCGCGGCAGTGACGAAGAGGGCGATCGTGAAGCAGGGCGCGAGGAGGGCACGCAGGCGCATGACGGAGCTCCGGGAGCGAGGGAACAAGGATCCGGCGCGCGCCGGACGAGTGGCGAGGGGAGGGAGTCCGCGCCAGGCCCGCCGTCACACGGAAAAGCGCCATTCTCCCCGGAAACGCAGAGGGGCGGCCGAGATCGGCCGCCCCTCTGTCCGGAATCCCGTTTCCGTTTCGGTCCAGCGTAGCGCCGCGATCCTCCGCGTGAGTACGCGCCCATCGGCTGCCGCCGCGTCGGGGTCGGCCGTGCGCTCGCGCCGGACGTCGGCGCCGCCGGCGTGAGGGCGAACCGCACGCCCGAATGCGCCCCCTACGCCTTCGTCCCCTCCGCCACCTTCGCCACCGCCGTCCGCAGCCGGGTGTGGCCGTCGAACAGCCGCACGAAGTCGGTCTCGCGCGGCCCGCCCTTGGCGCGCATGACGGCCACGAGCCCGCGCTTTTCGGCCGCGCTCCAGCGCGCCACTCCCGACAGGATCAACGTGAGCGGCGCCCAGCGCTCGAACGACTGGCGCTCGCCCGCGCTCCAGCCGGCGGCCGGTCCGCCGCCGAGCAGCGCCGCCGCCTCGCGCACGCATTCGGCCGCGCCGCGCTCGCCCTGGCCGCCGAAGCGCCGAGCGAGCAGGTCGGTCACCGCCAGCCCCACGTTGGCGAGCGGCAGCAGCCCGATCACGTCGTCGCGCTTGCCGTCCTCGTGCCAGTACACGTTCGACTCACCGAGCGCCGTGAGCGTGGCGCGGCTCGAGCGGTGCTCAGGGTTCCTCGCCATGCGCGCTTCCTCGCGGCGCACCAGCGCGCGCGCGGCGCGGTCGCGCGGCGCGAAGCCCAGCTTGCGGTAGAACCACCACGCGCCGCTCGCCAGGCCCTCTTCGTTGCCGGCGCCGCCGAGCTGGTAGGGATAGACCGTGAAGCTGTCCACGCCGAACAGCGCCTTGGTCATGCTCAGCACGCGGCCGTACACCGCGCCGGCCTCGCCGCCGCGATAGGTTTCGAACACGTTGTAGGCGATCTCGGCCGAACCGAACAGCGCGCTCGTGAGCACGTAGCCCGTGGGCACGCCGTTCTTGAGCGTGAGCATGCCGTACACCGACTCCATCAGCAGCCGGCGCGAGGGCTGCGCGCCGATGCACAGGAACTGCAGGCCGTCGCCGCAGTCCACCATGCGCACGTCGCCGGCATCTCCGTACGCGAACACGTCCAGGTCGCGCCCTCGCGTGACCATGGCCTCGGTCGCCAGCGCCAGCGCGCGCTCGCCGTCGCGGCGGGAGAGCGCGGTCACCGAGACCGGCGGGCGCGACAGCTCCTCGCGCAGGTCTGGCCGTCCCTTGCGCAGCGGGCCGCGCTGGAAGGTGACGGTAGCTCCGGGCCAGCGCGCCAGCGTGCGCGACGGTCCGCCCGGTCCCCACGCCAGCTTCATCGCGGCGTCCACGCCGTCGTGCAGCTTCTCGAACAGCTGGTCGTCGCGCACGCGCGCCGCCAGCCGGCGCGTCACGAACGCGGCGTCACCGACCCTCGGCCCCTTCATGCGGTCGAGCCAGCCGCGCAGTCCCAGGTCGTACTCGTCCATGCCCGGCGTCTCGCCGTGGGCGGCGAGCAGCGGCAGCAGTTCCTCGAGCCGCGACGTGTCGTCCATGCGCTCCCAGTCGTACGTGAGCCGCTCGGGCCACGCCGTGGCCAGGGCGAGCGCGGTGGGGGCGAAGAACCGAAACCGAACGTCGGCGCCGGCGATGCCGCTGTCCTCGAGCTGCG
The DNA here is from genome assembly GCA_020849095.1 of Candidatus Eiseniibacteriota bacterium. Taxonomy (GTDB): domain Bacteria; phylum Eisenbacteria; class RBG-16-71-46; order RBG-16-71-46; family RBG-16-71-46; genus CAIXRL01. The sequence goes on along the minus strand of JADLGX010000187.1, from coordinate 1,430 downwards.
CGCGCAGCGCCGCCAGGTCGGCGCGCTTCGCGAACGCGCGCAGCAGCCGCTCGGCCACTGCCAGCGTGGCTTCGTCGTCCGGATAGGCGCGCGTGTACACGAGCGCCTCGTGCAGGCGCAGCAGGTCGGCGGCGCGCGTAAAGCGGGTGCGGCCCAGCGCGGCGAACAGGCGGCGCTTCTCGCGCGCCGCCTCGGGTCCGAATGTGAAGCGCAGCTTTTCGATCCGGTTCAGCATCGCGGCGGCGGACATGCGGTCCTCAGCTGGGTCGGGGTTCGGGTTCGGCGGAGCCGTCCGGCGGCGCCTCGACGGGAATCCAGCCCTCGTCGGGCACCAGCATGTCGGCGTCTCCGGTGATGCGGTCGATGCGGACGGGCACGATGTTGCCGTCCACCGTCATGTGGTCGTGGCGCCAGCGCGTCGGCCACACGAACAGCAGGAACGAGGCGGCGATCACGAACAGGAGGAGCGCGCGCAGGACGCGTGAAACCACAGCGGTCACGGAAGCCACCGATCGAAGAGGCGAGCGGAGCGTCCCGGCGGCAACCGTGGAGGCGGGGCGCCCGATCGTCGAACGCGCGGACACTAACCAAGCGCGCGCCGCCCGAAAAGCGAAGCGGCGCGACCGAGGCCGTACCACCAGCGCCGCACACGCCGATTCCGCTATCCTCTCCGCGCATGAAGATCGCCCCTCCGGACACGACATCGTCGCTTCGCCGCGTGCTGGTGCCCACCGAGCACGGGGGCTGGGCGTTTCTCGGGGAGCCGCTGCTGCTGGGGTTGCTGCTGGCCCCATCCGGCGCCGGGGTCTGCGTTTCACTGGCCACGATCGCCGCGTTCTTCGCGCGCCAGCCGCTCAAGCTGTTCGCGGCCGACCGGCGGCGCGGCAAGGTCTACCCGCGCACGATCGTGGCGGAGCGCGCCTTCGCCGCCTGCGCCGTGGTGGGCGCGCTCGCCATGGCGGCGGCGGTCGCGCTGACGCGCGGACCGCTCCTGCCGGCGGTCGGCGCCGCCGCCTCCGTGGCGGCGATCGCGCTGGCGTTCGACCTGTCACGCCGCTCGCGCGACCTGGCGGCCGAACTGGCGGGCGCGATCGCGATGGGCGCGGCCGCCTCGGTGATCGCGCTCGCGGCCGGCTGGCCGGCGCTCGCGGCGTTCGGGTTGTGGGGTGTGCTCGCCGCTCGCGCGCTGGGCACGATCGCGTTCGTGCGCGCGCGTCTGCGCCTCGAACGCGGCGAGCCGTGGAACTCCGCCGGCGTGGCGGCCTGGCAGGCGCTGGCCATCGCGCTCGCCGCGGCGCTCGCTGCCGCGCAGGCGGCCCCGCGCGCGGCCGTCGTCGCCATGGCGCTGCTCGCGGCCCGCGCCGCATGGGGGCTGTCGCCGTGGCGGCTGCGCCTGCGCACCGCCATGCTCGGCGTGAGCGAGATCGTGG
>JADLGX010000186.1 GCA_020849095.1 Candidatus Eiseniibacteriota bacterium | reverse complement strand
TGATCGGCAAGGGCATGACGGCCCTGTGCGGCGGCAGCCACGCCAAGAACTCCCACCTCGCCCGCGCGCGCCGCATCTTCGACGCGGTGGGCCGCACGGTGGTGGTGGACGAACAGCACATGGACGCGGTGACCGGGCTGTCGGCCAGCGGGCCGGCATTCATCTACATCATCATCGAGTCGCTTGCCGAGGCCGGCGTCAAGGTGGGCCTGCCCCGCACGATCGCCACCGAGCTGGCGGCGCAGACCGTGTTCGGCTCGGGTGCCATGGTGCTCGAAACGGGCGAGCATCCCGCGAAGCTGAAGGACGAAGTCACCACGCCCGCCGGCACGACGATCGACGGCATTCTCGAACTCGAGGACGGCGGCCTGCGCGTGACGCTCATCAAGGCCGTGGTCCGCGCGACCCAGCGGGCGACGCAGCGCGCCCGCGAACTGGACGCCTGAAAGGAAGCCCCCATGAAGCTCTCCCCTCTCGCCGCACTGCTCGTTCTCGCCGCTCTCGGCACGGTTCCCGCGATCGCGGAGGCCGCCGACGGACGCTGGTCCATCGGCAGCAACCTCGGCGTCAGCTTCAACTCTCCCGACAACGGCGCGCACGTCACCACGTGGTCGCTGCCCGGCACCGTGGGCGGGCTGCTGCCGGGGCTGCGGGTCGGGCGCAAGCTGGCGCACCCCAACGCCGAGGCGTTCTTCGACGGCGGGCTGCTCTACTCCACCACGGAAGGCGCCCACCAGAGCGGGCTCGCGCTGACGGCCAACTACCAGTGGAACTTCTCGCCGGACGCACCGTGGACTCCGTTCCTCGATCTCGGGCTTGGGCTGGCGCACAACACATTCGACAGCGGCCCGGTGACGTCGAGCGGCACCAGCCTGCGGCTGGGCGTCGGCGCCGGCGCGCGCCGGCGGCTGGGCGACTCGGGCACGCTGCGCGGCGGCGTGCGCTGGGATCACGACTCGCGCGCGACCGACGGCGCGGTGGTCGTGAACCCGGGCGGCAGCGTGATCACGATCAAGGCCGGGTTCGACCTGTGGCTGAAGTAGCGCAGGCGCTCGGCCGCGCGCTCGCGGCGTTCCACCACGAAGTCGAGCCCGCATTGTGGACCGACCTCGAGCAGAGCGGCGCCCTGGCCGGCGCGCCCGCGGCACAGGCGCGCGCGGAGTGGGAATGCCTCGCGCTGCACGCCTGCGTGCGCGGCATCGTGGCGGGCGGCGGGTTCGCCGACGCCACGGCCGACGCCGTGGATGCGATGCACGAGCGCGTGCTCGAGCGCTGGGCGGCGGAGGCGGCGGCGCCGGCCGAACTCTCCGCGCGGCGCGAGCGCCTCGCGAGCCGCTACGCCGAATATGGCCGCCTCGGTCAGGAGCGCGAGGCGGAAGGGCCCGAGGGCGTGGCGGCCGCGCTCGGGATCGCCGCGGCGGCGCACGTGTTCGCTCCGTCGCCCCCTGCCGATGCGACGGCCGTCACGCTGGCCGACCTGCACGCCGCGATGACCGAGGGCGCCGCGGAAGTGGTGCGGCGCTGCGCTTCGGACGCGGGCGCGTGATCGAGCACCCGCCACTCGCTCCGCTCCACCTGGCGCTGGCGCGGCTCGAGGCCGCCGGCATTCCGCACGCGCTCGGCGCGAGCGGGCTGTGCGCCTCGCTCGGCCTGGTGCCGGTGGTGAACGACTGGGACGTGACGGTGGAGGCGGACCTCGACACGCTCGCCGAGATCTTCGCCGGCCAGCCCCACGAGCGGTTCGGCAACAGCGGCTGCCACGCCGACCACAAGCTGAACCTGGAAGGCGGCCTCATCGAGCTGATCGCGCGCTTCGCCTTCTTCGTGGACGGCGGCATCGTGCGCATCCCGACGCGCGTCACGGGCCGCTGGCAGGGCGTCCCGGTCGGCGCCCCCGAGGGCTGGGCCGTCGCCTACGCGCTCATGGGCGAACTCGAGGATTCGGCGCGCCGGCGCGAGCGCGCCGAACTGCTCTTTGCCCACCTGGCGCGGCACGGCGCGGACGGCGAAGTGGTCCGGCTGCTGCTGGCCGAGCCCCTCCCCTCTGCGCTCGCCGCCCGGCTCGAGGCCCTCCCGCTCCGGGCCTGAGTGGTGATAGGCTGCTCCCGTTCCGTCGTACCGCCCCCCCCGGCCGATCGCTTCCACCTTCCATTCGAGGAACTCATCATGCGCAAGCCGCTCACCATTCTCGCCGCGCTGAGCCTGGCGGCCGTTCTGGCCCTGCCGGCGTTCGCGGGCGATGCCGCCCCCGCCCCGCAGCGCTTCGGCGCCGCCGTCACGGTGCAGAAGCCGACGAACATCCAGAAGCTCGCCAAGTCGCCCGCCAAGTTCCAGGGCCAGACCATTCGCATCGAAGGCACGGTCAAGGAAGTCTGCCAGGGCGCCGGTTGCTGGGTCGAAGTCGTGGACGCCAAGGGCGCCAGCTTCATCGCGCGCAGCCTGGACGAGAGCGTGCTGCTTCCCAAGGACTGCAAGGGACAGCGCGTCGTCGTGCAGGGCCTGCTGACGACGATGCCAAAGAAGGACCACGATCACACTGCGGCCGAGGCCGGTCACTCCTGCCCGTCACCGGCGTTCGTGCTGTCCACGTCCGGCATCGAGCTGGCTCCCGTCGCGGCCGCCGCCGCGAAGTAGCCGCCAGTCCTCCGATTCGATCGAGCGCCTTCCGGCCCCGCCGGGAGGCGCTCAGTCGTTGGTGGCGGCCAGCCGGCGCAGCTGCGACTCGCCGAGCGCGTAGGTGAGCACGTCGGTGGCCCAGCGCTGGGCGCCGATGCGCTCGTAGAAGGCGATCGACGGCGCGTTCCAGTCCAGCACGTGCCACGAGACCTGCGTGTGCCCGTTGCGGATCGCGTGGCGCGCGAGCGCGGCGAGCAGCGCCCGTCCGATGCCGGCGCCGCGCGTGCCCGGCTCGACGAACAGGTCCTCGAGCCACAGCCGCGTGCAGGTGCGGAACGACGACAGCGTCGGATAGAAGAGCGCGTAGCCGACGATCACACCGCCGGTTTCCGCCACGAGAGCCTCGCCGCGCACCGGTTCGTCGAACAGCATCGCCTCGAGCCGCGCCTGCGTGCCCGTGACGTATTCCTGCCAGCGCTCGTACTCGGCCAGGCCGTTGAGCAGTTCCCAGATGCGCGGGATGTCGGCCCGCGCCGCGGCGCGCACGATCACCGCCGGCGCGCTCATTCGCCGATCACCTTGACGAGGACGCGCTTGCGGCGGCGGCCGTCGAACTCGCCGTAGAAGATCTGCTCCCACGGGCCGAAGTCGAGCTTGCCGGCCGTGATCGCCACCACCACCTCGCGTCCCATCACCTGGCGCTTGAGATGGGCATCGGCGTTGTCCTCGCCGGTGTCGTTGTGGCGGTACTGGCTGGTGGGGGCATGGGGCGCGAGCTTTTCGAGCCACACGTCGTAGTCGTGGTGCAGCCCCGGCTCGTCGTCGTTGATGAACACGCTCGCGGAGATGTGCATGGCGTTCACCAGCACGAGCCCCTCGCGGACGCCAGACTTGGCCACCGCCGCTTTCACCTGCGGCGTCAGGTTGACGAATGCCCGGCGCGCGGGAATGTCCATGGACAGGTACTCGGTGTGGGATTTCATGGCGGCCAAGCTACCACGGCGCCGCGCCGCGTTGACGCCGGGAAAGTCTCTGCTACCGTCCCGGGCCGCGCGGGCTTTCCGGCGCGAACCCCGACCCTTCCGCGGCGGCCCGAACGGGCCCCGCGTCCTCCACTCGGTTCATCAAGGAGCACACCCGTGTCCAACGGACTTCCCGAAGTCGTGATCGTTTCCGGAGCCCGCACGCCCATGGCCGAGTGGATCGGCGGCAAGCGCGGCGACGGCCAGAACGGCGGCGCGCTGGCCGCCATGTCGGCCCTCGACCTCGGCGCTGTCGCCGCGCGCGGCGCGCTCGATCGCGCGTCGCTCAGCGCGAGCCGCATCGATCACGTGGTGTTCGGCAATGCGCTGCAGACCTCGGGCGACGCGCTCTACGGCGCCCGCCACGTGGCGCTCAAGGCGGGCGTGGACATCGGCTGCCCCGCGCTGACCGTGAACCGCCTGTGCGGCTCGGGCATGCAGTCGATCGTGAGCGCGG
>JADLGX010000185.1 GCA_020849095.1 Candidatus Eiseniibacteriota bacterium | reverse complement strand
GGTCCCCGCGAACGCGCGCTCATCGCGTGCACGGCGCGCGCGACCAGTTCCTTGCCCGTTCCCGTCTCGCCCGACACCAGCACGGTGGCGCCCGAGGGCGCGACGCGCGTGATCAGGTCGCGCAGCGCGCGCATGGGAGCGCTGTCCCCCACCAGCTGCCCGGCGGCGGCCAGGCGCTGCACTTCGTCGCGCAGCCGCGCGTTCTCGCGCTGCAGTTCGGCGCGCTCGGCGGCGCGGCGCACCGCGGCGCGCACGGCCTCGGGCAGGAACGGCTTGGTGATGAAGTCGAAAGCGCCGAGCCGCATGGCCTCGACCGCCAGCTCGACGCTGGCGAAGGCGGTGATCACGATCACCGGCGGCGAAGGCTCGCGCGCGGCGCAGGCGGTGACGATCGCGAGCCCCTCGCCGTCGGGCAGCTTCTGGTCGGTGAGCACGGCGTCGAACTCGTGCGCGTCGAGCGCGGCCCGGCCCTCGGTGATGCTTCCCGCCTCGCGCACGGAATGGCCGTCGGCGATGAGCAGCGCGGCCAGCACGCGTCGTAGATTGGCTTCGTCGTCGATCACCAGCAGTCGTGCCATCAGGCCGTCTCCCCGGCCGGAACCGCGATTCGCGCCGGCAGCGACAGCGTGAACTGCACGGCGCCGTCGCGGTTGTGAGTGAGCGCCACGTCGCCGCCGTGCGCCTGCGCGATGCCGCGCGCGATGGCCAGCCCCAGTCCGGTGCCGCCGGAGCGCGTGGTGAAGAACGGCTCGAAGATGCGCGCTTCCACCTCGGGCGCGATCGCCGGACCTTCGTTGCGGACCCACAACTGCAGCCCACCCGGCGTGGCGCTGCCGCCCAGGTGCACGGAGCGTCCGCGCGGCGTCGAGCCCACGGCGTTCAACGCCAGGTTGAGCAGCGCCTGGTGCAGCATGAACGGGTCGAACTCCCCTTCGCCGGTCGAGCGCGCCACGTCCACCGCCACGCCGGCCTCGGCGGCGCTCGCGCTCACGAGCTCGGCGACCACCGCGAGCGTCTCGGCCGCGCCGCCGCGCACCGGCTGCGGCTTGCGCGTGTGCGCGTACGACAGGAAGTCGCTGGTGAGCCGCTCGAGCCGGGCGGACTCCTCGGTGGCGACGCGGAACATCTGGGCGCGCGTCTCTTCGTCGAGCCCGCCGCGCGTGGCGGCGGCGAGCGAACTGTGGATCATGGCGACCGGGTTGCGGATCTCGTGCGCGATCGCGCTGGAGAGCCGCCCGATCGCCGCCAGCTTCTCCTGCGCGACCAGCGAGTCGCGCGTGCGCTCGAGCTCGGCGATCGTGTCGCCCAGTTCGGCCGAGCGCCGGCTCAGGTCGTCGGCCAGCATGCTCACGACCAGCGAGACGACCAGGAACAGCAGCCCCAGCGTGCCCACCTCGAAGAACTCGGTGGCCTCGCCCGGCGGGTGATCGGTGGCCCACTTCCAGACGTCGTAGTACATGAGCACGCTGGAGGCGGCCGCGATCGAGAACGCGAAGACGCGGCGGAACCGGAACGCCGCCAGCACGATCGCCGGCAGCATGACCACGTGGTAGTGGTGGTCCTCGCCCTCGCCGAACAGCGAGGCGAAGAACGCGCCCGCGATGGTCACCGCGATGGACGCCAGCGTGATCGAGCGGTCGGTGCGCGGATCGGGCATGCGATCGATCATCTGGTGCCAGAACAGGATCACCAGCTGCACCGCGAACAGCGCGAAGAGGATGCCCAGCAGCACCATGCGCGGCGGGCCGAGCAGCTCCACGTACGCCAGGTGGAACGCGAACACGGCGGCCAGAACCACCAGGTTCATGACCGCGAACGCCATGCCACGCTGGCGATAGGCCTCGAGCCGGCGGATGGGATCGGGATGCATCATGGCGCCGACCCTAGACGCATTCGCGCGGCGCTGCCAGCAGGCGGCGCTCTCGCCGGCCGGTCAGGCCGGGGCCAGTCCCCATGCGGCGAGCACTTCGCCCATGCGCGATGCCGCCGGGTGGCCGGCGGGAATCGCGCGCAGCCGCGGCTCGATGCGCGCGCCGTGCGCCGCCACGTCTCGGTCGGTGATCACACTGATCTCGTCGCGATCGTCGGGCGCGTTCGCGGGGAACTTGCGCTCCACGTCGAGCACGCGCGCCGGCTCGGCCTCGCGCGGCAGGCGCACCAGCGCCTCGGCCGCGGCGCTCTCGCCCGCTTCGAGCGCGGCGAGCCAGAACTCCACCGTGGAGGCGAACACGAGGCGCGACGGCGCGGGCAGCACGGCCAGCCGCGCGCGGGCTTCGCCCTCGAGCGACTGCCACGCTTCGGCGAGCAGCGGCAGCACGCGCGCATCCCCCAGCTGCAGCAGCCCACCCAGCAGTCCCACGCGCGTGCCGTCGTCGTCGGCGTGCGAAGCCATGCGCACCAGCGTGCGCGGGCCGGTCATCTCGTCGCCACCTTCGAGCGGCATGAGCGTGGCGAACGACACCGCCGCCAGCGCCACGGCCACCGGCGAAGGCTCGTGCTGCACGAACGGCAGCAGCGCGATCACCGGAACGTGCCCCTCCTCGACCGCCTGGGTGACGCGGTCCTGGAGCTCGAGCCGCTCCTCCTCGCCCACGCGCGTCACCAGGTAGGGGTACATGAGCGCCAGCGCCGCCGCGGCGTCGCCGTCCTGCGTGTGGGCGTAGAACAGGCACTGCTGGAACACGATCAGCAGCAGCGTGTCCTCGTCGAGCGCGTCCCAGCGTTCGGGGGCGTTGGCGATGGCCGCCAGCTCGGCGAGCGCGGCGTCACCCACGCCCGGAAGCTCGGAGGGGAGTTCGGCGGCCGGCGCGGCGCGGCGGCCCTGCTTGGGATGGCGCTTGGGTCTGCCCAGGGGAACCTCGGGAAGTGCGCTGCGGAGAAAACGAAACGCGCGGGACACGCTGCCACGCGTCCCGCGCGTTTCCCTGTGCGGTGAAGTGGTGGACTAGGCCTTGCGGACGTTGCTGGCCTGCAGCCCCTTCGGGCCCTTCACGACTTCGAAATCGACCTTGTCGCCTTCGGCGAGGGTCTTGAATCCTTCACCCTGGATCGCGGAGAAGTGCACGAACACGTCCTCGCCGCCTTCCTGGGAGATGAAGCCGAAGCCCTTGGCGTCGTTGAACCACTTCACGGTACCGATAGCCACTGCGTGCTCCTTGGTCTCGGGGGAACTCCCCCTGTAAGCCTGTTGCGCCGCGGGGACGCCGCGGCGCGTGTCACGCCGGCCCGGGGCCGACACCCAAAACAAAAAGGCAACCGCGGTCGATTGGCTCCGCAGCTGCCTTGCCCTTGCATGGCGGCACTTCAGATCCCGGTTCCGACGGGGCGCAGTTTGCACGCCCCGGGGAATCCGGGTCAAGCGGGTTCCGGCCCTGCCTAGAG
>JADLGX010000184.1 GCA_020849095.1 Candidatus Eiseniibacteriota bacterium | reverse complement strand
TGCCCCGCCCCCGGCGTGAGCGATCCCACGAACAGGTCGAGGTCGCCATCGAGGTCGAGGTCGGACCAGGTGGCGCCGATGAACGAATCGCCCAGCGCGGCCAGCGTGGGATTGTTCGTGTCGGTCCACGTGGCGCCGTCATGGCGGTACAGATGGGCACCGTTCGAATCGAAGAGGAGCAGGTCGAGGTCGCCGTCGTCGTCGTAGTCGGCGAAGCTCGCATCCCACCCGAACTCGGCCACGGGTGCCGCCAGCAGCGCGGGCGGCGTCACGTCGGTCCAGCCGGCGCCATCGTTGCGGATCAACTGATGCCGCTTGCCGGATCCCACGATCAGCACGTCGGGATCGCGGTCGGCATCGAAGTCGGCCCAAGCGGCGTGGTGCGCGGAGTCCGCCACCGCGAGCAGCGGCGGGGTCGCCTCGGTCCACGTCCCGGGATCGCGCCGAAGGACGACGCCCCCCGGATGGCCGGTTCCTCTCATGACGTGAGCGTCGAGATCGCCGTCCCCATCGATGTCCACCCAGCTGGCTCCCGCGTTGGGAAACGCACCCGCCGAATACCACGGGGCCGTCGAGGAGTCCGCAAGATGGGGAACGTTGGAGCTCCCGAGTTCGCTGTACGCCCCCCAGTACTGCGGAGCTGACGTGGAACTGGTCGGAGTCGGCGTGACGAGGAGTCCCCACCGCGAGTCATTCCCATCGTCGACCTGGCCCCAGAGATGGCTGCCGCGCGACAGGAACTCGTTGTAGTGAACCTCTTCCTGCAGATTGCCTGCGAAGTAGAACTGGCGGCCATCGATGACCATGTTGGGGACGTCGCTCGTCAGGGCGTCGCGCTGGCGGATCGACGCGCCGAACGACGCATAGGCATTGACCGCGGTGGACGCGACGAAATAGCGCGGGGTTTCGGTCACCACCAGGGTGCGATCCACGCCGGCGAGCGGAACGAACGCCGAGGACGGGCCGAGCGGCCAGTGGACGATCACGGAATCCACGACCGTGGCGCTTCCCAGTCCGAAGTCCGCGATCGGCTCGTTCTGTGAGCGATACCCCGAGCCGCCCGAGATCGTGCGCGAGTGCGAGACCCCTCCGACGACGATGCGAACGCGCATGCCCGTCGCGGAGCGGTTCGTGTGCCGGCCGTAGGGAAGCACGCGGAAGTAGTGGTTCGCGGCCGGCAGCACGTTGCGGTAGAGCGACGCCGGCGCGCCCTGCCGGGTCACGTAGAGATCGGGGACACCGTCCAGGTCGTAGTCGGACCAGGCAACGGCGATGCCGTTCGTTGCCGCCGCCATGGCGCCCTCGGTCGGCGCGATGTCGGTCCAAGACGCGCCGTCGTTGCGCATGAAGACGTCGGTTCCGCCGAGCCGCACCACGTAAAGGTCGAGATCGCCATCGTGGTCGAAGTCCGACCAGCCGGCTCCGCGCCAGGCCGAGACGGCGGACAGTGGCGAGGGCGTCACGTCGGCCCAGGCTGAGCCGTCGTTCCTCATCAGGCGGCACGCTACGCCATCACGCGTGAGGAACGCGTCGAGATCGCCGTCCTCGTCGAAGTCCGCCCAGGTGGCGCCGATGGCCAGATCCGTCGCCGCGGCCCCGAAGCCCACGCTGTCGAACGCGCCGCCGCCGAGGTTTCGAACCACGACGCTTGGCCGGTCGAATCGAGCCAGCAGCAGGTCGGGGTCGCCGTCGCCGTCGAAGTCTCCCCATTCGGCGCCGCGGACGTCACCCACGGCGGGAAGTCCCGGCGCCGGCGCGGCGGTCAGAGCGCCGTAGAAGTCCGCTCGATAGAGCGTGCAGGCGCCCGTGGAGTCCGCGACGAACAGGTCCGCATTGCCGTCCTGATCGAAGTCGGCCCACGCCTGGCAGACGACGGTCGTCGGTACGATCGTCGTCGAGAGCAGGAATGTCGGAGCGTTCCAGGGAAAGTCCTGAATCACGGAGACCACCCGAAGTCCCGCCGAAGTCGGGAGGTAGATCCCCTGTCGGTCGGCCTCACCCCGCGCGGTCATGACCGCACCTGCGCCGTTTCCCACAAGGCCCAGTGCGGAGCTGGAATCCACGGACCACACGCCCAAGTAGTACCGGAACAGCCGGTTGGCCGTGCCCTCGCAACTCACGAACAGCGCAGGTGCGCGCGATGCGCTCGGCGTGCCGATCGGATACCCCCACGCCGCGCCGCGAAACGCTCCGCCACCCGCCAGGATGGCCGGCGTCACGTCCTCGAACTGCGACGGCGTGCCCGTGACCGAAATGTCGTCCACGCCCACCCACTCGTCGTTGCCCACCGCGTTCGCGGTGATGATGCGCACCTGCAGCTGAGTCGCGAAGTTCGCGGCCGGAGGCAGTGTGGCGCTGACGAGCGTCTCTTTGGTCAACCCGGGACCATCGGTGGCATCCGCCACGTAGCCGGCCGGCACGTTCGTCCACAAGCCACTGCCGCCCACGCGGTACTGCAGCGCGAACTGCTGGATCGCGTTGTCGGTCCCGCCTGGGCCCTCGAGATCTCGCAGGCGGTAAGAGACCACGATCGTGTGCCTGCCCGATGCGTCCAGGTGAAGGATGAGATGAGGCGCGCGCAGCTGCCCTCCACCTCCGCCGCCTCCGCCGCTGCTCGCGGGCGCGAGCGCCACGACAGGATCGGTGAGGTGAAACTCACCGACACCCTCGATCGTCGCCCCCAGCGGGTCGGTCAGGTTGGGCGTGACTCGGCCGGAGCCTCCGTCGCTCGTGAGCAGGGTCTGCGGATCCACTCCCGAAGTGACGCTCATCCCCATGCCGCCGAGCCCGAGAATCCCGGGCACGGAGCCCCACGCGTCGGTCGTCACGAGCAGCCCCGTGTTCGACCAATCCTGCGCGAAGGGCAGCGGCTGGTAGTTGGTGTCGGCACTTGCGATCGGCGCCAGCGCCAGCGCGAGCGCGAGTAGAGGAAGTGAGCAAAGCAGCAGCAAGAGCGGCCGGCGCATGTGAGGCTCCTGTGTCGGATGAAATCGTGTGGTATGGGCGTCTCTTGCTGATACGCCCCAATCTCTCGGAGCGAACTACCGCACCGCTGGTATGCCGCCGTCACCGGCTGAGCACGACCTTCCGGGTGCGCACCTGCTCGCCATTCGCATCGCGAGCCGCGAGCCGCACCCAGTACACGCCGGGACTGGCCGCGGAGCCGTCCGCAGCGCGCGCGTTCCAGCTGACGCGATGCTGGCCCGCGGTCCGCACTCCCGTCGCGAGCGTCTGCACCAGGCGCCCCTGGAGGTCGTGCACGGTGAGCCGCACGTCCGTCGCCGCCGGCAGCGAGAAGCCGAGCGACAGCCGGTTCACGAACGGGTTCGCGCTGCCGAGCGAAAGCTCCAGCTCACGCCGCTCGCCGCCCGCCGGTTCGACTCCCAGGACGCGCGGGCGTTCGAGCCACGCGACGCTCTGGCGCACCCCGACGCCGGTCGTGTCGAACGTCACCCCGCTCGGCCACGAGATGCGGATGGAATCGATCACCGTGGCGCTCCCGAGCCC
>JADLGX010000183.1 GCA_020849095.1 Candidatus Eiseniibacteriota bacterium | reverse complement strand
GTGGCCGTGTCGGGCGCGGCGGAGGGATCCACGGCGGGGCGGGCGAGCAGCCACGCCGTGAAGACGGTCGTGCGCGGCCAGGCGGACCCGGCAGCCACCAGCGCGTCGTGACGGCGCGTGTCACCGGTCTCGCGGTACGCGTCCCCCAGGAGGAACGCGGCGCGGTCGGCGCCCGCGAACGCGGGCCCGCTCGCGAAGTCCATGCCTTCGAGCTGTTCGATCACACCCCGCGCATGGCCGCGCGCGCGCTCCATCGCCGCGCGGGACAGCCGCAGCTCGCCGTCGGCGGGCGCGCCGGGCCGCACGGGCACGGCCGTGCCCGCCCGCGAGGGCTCCGCCGGGCACACGGAGGGCGTGACCGCGCACGAGGCGACGGCAATCAGGAGAGCCGGCAGATGCGCGCGCAATGCGGTCACGGGCGGAGGGCCGTTTCGGTATCGGCGTCATGACGCCAGCTGGAGGCCGAGATCGCCGCGGCCCCCTGCGCCGGAGTCGCCGGCGACAGGTCGAGGCGCAGGAACGTGAGCCGGTCGCGTTCCGGCGACAGGGTCAGCCAGCCGTGCGGAGCGCCCGCCCACGAGCCGCCCTCGAACGAGAGCTCGAGCACCTGCTCGCGCGGTTCGATGAGCCCGTGGAACACCTCGAGCGTTCCGCCCGCCGCGAGCGACGAGCGCTCTTCGGAGGTCAGGAGCACGCTGAACCGCGAGCCGTCGTCGCGCGTGACCACGAGCGAGTCGGGCGCGCCGGCCGCCGGGGCGCCGGACAGCACGACCGCGAGGGCCGAGCGCTGGTGACCGGCGAAGTCCTCCTGCAGCACGCCGAGACGCATGCGCTGGTCGGCCAGCAGCTGTCCCATGCGGTCGAGCTGCGCCTCGAGCAGGCCGAGTTCGTTGATGCTCGCGAAGAGCTCGCGGCGCTGGGTCGCATCCGCGGCCACGGCCACGGAGTCCCCGGCCGCGTGAACGGACGCGAGCAGGTCGCGGTACGCCAGGAAGCGCGGGTCCATCTCGCGTGCGCCGCCCGAGTCCTCGAGCGGCTTTTCGCGCAGCAGGTCGAGACGCGCGCGCACGAAAGCGCGGTTGGTCTTCAGGAACCGCAGCGTGGGCAGCTTGGGCTTGTGCGGCTTCACGCGCTCGACGCGGACCTCGGCCGGCGCGCCGGAGCCGTCGTCGCTGCCGGCGTCGCCGGATGCGGGCGTCACCACGCCGGCCGCGAACGTCAGCGCGACGGCGGCGAGCAGGAAGGGAAAGCGGATCGGAGCGGCCATGGCCTCAGCCCCTCCAGGTGCGGCAGACGCTGCGCTTGGCGGCATCCACCACGACGAAGAGCGACGGAGCGTCCGGCGCCGTGTAGACGATGGTCCATGTGGTCAGGTCGGGAGCGCCGGGCTGGAAGGCGCCGCGCGAGAGCAGCATGGTGCCGAGCCGTCCGCCGGACTTGCGGCGGAACTCGCGGCCGGCGTGCTCCTCCGCCACGGCCAGCGCGGCGTCGCTGTCGATCCATCCGCTGGCCAGCGGCGGGGCCTCGAACTTCATGTCGAGGTTCTCCGCGACCACGATGCGTCCGTCGCGGACCGAGTAGGACCGCGCCGCCTGCAGGCTCGGGGAGTAGAACAGGTAGCCCCATCGGGGCGCACCGCCCGCTTCGGAGAGTTCCTCGTCGTTCTCGAGATAGACGAGCGAGGCGTCGTCCGCCCACACGCGCGCCGCCGCCTGGGCCGGGTCCACTCCGGCGCGAGCGGCGAACGAGGCGTGTTTGCCGGCGACCGACACGCCGGCGCCTGCGCCCAGCGCCATGGCGCAGAGCAGCACGGTCCCGGCTCGAAGGAGGATGCGGTTCGCGTTCATGGGCATGGCTCCTAGAAGAGGACTTCGGTGCCGAGCGTGAACTCGACGTTGTTGTTCGTGCTCTCGTGCGTGCCCGTACGGTTGACGAAGCGGTAGTTGCGCACGTCCCAGCGCATGGCGGTGCGCTTGGAGAGGAACATGCGGGTGCCGGCGCCGTAGTTGAACGCGGCCGTGCTGCGCCCGAGCATGAGCGTCGAGCCCGCGCCCACGCCCAGGTAGGGAACCATCTGGCGGCCGGGCAGCAGCTCCCACGTGACGTTCATCTGGTAGAACAGCATGTGGAAGTCCTCCGCCTCGAGGCGAAGGTCGAACAGCGACTCCACGATCTCGGCGGGCCGGTGCACGCGCGTCCACGACACGCCCGCCTCCGTCACGATGCGGTCGAACACGTAGTAGCCCACGCGTCCGCCGACGACGGCCGAGTTGCTCTTCTGGTCGAACGCGTAGGCGCCGCCATAGGCGCTGAGCAGGAAGCTGCCGGTCCGCGAGTACAGCCGGGCGTTGGGACGGAACTCGAGTCCGCTCAGGTCGTCGCGCTCCTTGCAGAGCGAGGAGTGGATCCAGCCCGTCTCGGTGGACGACAGGCGGACGCCGTACCAGGGGCCGCTCTTGGCGATGACCGGGAACTCGGCGCCCCGCACCCACGTGCCGACGATGGCGTAGTCACCACCCGGCCCGGAGCGCACGACGTTCTCGCCCTTGCCGGTCAGCTCGACCAGCTTGGCGCCGACCACGGGACGCTGGTTCGGGAGGGCCACCGAAGAAGGGGCGGCGGGCGCGACGGCGAGCGCGGAGTCGGCGAAGACCGGCGCCATGGCCGAATCGGCCGGAGCTTCGGACTGCGCCAGCGCCGGGCGGGCGGCGAACAGCAGCGCCGCGCACGCCAGGGCGTGCGAAGCGCGGACGATGAAGAGGCGACGGCCGGCCGGCGTCATCGCGTGGTTCCTTTCCCGTGAAGGGCGAACGTGCGCGCCAGTTCGAAGCGCGCATTCCAGGTGCCGAACGACTCGCGTCCGTACACGATCTCCTCGCCGCGCCGGTGCGCGGTGTCGAGCGAATGAAACTCGCGGTCCAGCGAAAGCCCCGCGGACCAGCCGTGCGGGAGGGACTGCTGCACGCTCAGGCCGGCGCCCGCGATCCACTCGCGAACCGGCTCGAGCGCCACCGTGCCGGCGCCGGGCACTTCGACCGCGCCGGGCCGGTAGTCGAGCGCGAGCCGTCCGGCGCTGACGCCCGCCGCGACCGGCATCCCGAGGACGCGCGCGATCCGCGCGCGGCCCACGGCCTCGATCGTCGTGTTTCGGACCGCGGCCGACATCGCCGGCGACTGGCTCACCTGCTGCGTGGTGCTCCACCGCGAAGCGCGCGCTCCGGCCGCGAAGCGCCCGCGCCCGGCCAGCGCCATGACGCCCCATGCGGCATTGGGCCGCGTGTCCCAGCGGTAGTTCGCCAGGTCGCCGTCGGGCAGCGCGGCGCCGCCGGTGACACCGGCGCTCATCCACGCGCCTTCGCCCTCGGCCGAAACGGCCGGGGCGGGAGTGAAGGGGAGGAATGCGAGGGTGGCGAGCATCGCCGCGGCGATGCCCGCGCTTCCCACTCCGGATCGGGCGCGCGCCATCATGGAGCCGTCCGCAGCGTCATGCCGACCGGAAGCACCATGTACTCGGCCGACCCGAACGGCGTCACGATCAGCGAGTCCGCCATGCCGAGACGGCGCAGTTCCTCGCCGGCCCCCAGGTAGCACACCAGGAACAGCCCGCCGCCGCCCCCTCCGGTGGAATCGATCACCGTGGGGATGTTGGCGCCGAACGAGAAGTCGATGCGCTGGATCAAGTGGTCCCAGCCTGTGACGGCGCGAGTCGCGCGTCCCACGGTTTCGGAGTTCGCGAGCAGGCTGTCGATGCTCTGCGCCATGGGCAGGCGCGACGCGGTGGGCGTGATGCCCATCGCCCCGGCATTCCCGGTGCGAAGGACGCGCAGGTCGGCCACGGCGAACCCGGTCAGGATCGAGCGGTACGTGACGTCCACGGAGACGGCGATGGACTCGCGCGCCCCGAGGGTGAGCGACTGGAACGGCTGGACGCTCGCGCCCGCGATGTCCACGCGCGTCCAGCGATCCTCCAGCTTGGGCGCGTCGAAGCACCCGGCCAGGGTCACGCCGAGCGCCGCCGCCAAGAAGGCGGCGGCGACGCGGCCGTGAACGGCGCCCATGCCGGTGAGCGTGCGCACTAGCGCACCACCACCAGGCGGCGGCTGAAGCGGGCGGAACCCGACTCGAGCCGGTAGAAGTAGAAGCCCGCGCGAACGGCACGGCCCGAATCGTCCTTGCCGTCCCACACGACCGTGTTGACGCCGGGCGTGAAGGCGGCCGACAGGTCGCGCACGTGCCGGCCCATCGCATCGAAGATGCCGAGCGACGTGCGGCCGGTCGCGCCGGCGGGCAGGGCGAACGACAGATGCGCCGCGTCGCGCACGGGATTGGGCCAGTGGCCCAGCAGGGCGGCACGCGCGGGCGCGGCGACGCCGCTGCCGCTGGCAGTGAAGCGGGACAGCGCGCTCGCCGTGGCGCCGTTCTCGTAGCGGGCGGCCGCCGACACGCGCAGCACCAGGTCCGACGCCGTGCCGGCGCCGGTCAGGTCGGCGGGAGTCAGGGCCAGATCATGGACGCCGGCTCCGAGCGCGCCCACCGAACGGCGCGACAGCACTCGGCCGTCGCCGGAGGCCGTCACCTCGAGCGTCACCTGCGCCGGGTCGGTCAGCGTGAAGTGGGCGACCGGAGCGTCGCCGCCGAACACACCCAGCCCGTCCACCGACACGCCGAGGTCCCACAGCACCATTCCCGAGGCGTCGCCCCACTGGTCGAGCGACAGAGCGGTGGGCTGGCCCTGGCGGCGCGTGGTGCCGTCGCGGTGATCGCGAATGGTCGAGAACGGGACGCGGAACGATCGCGGACGCGCGACCGGGCCGTGCAGCTCGGCCACAGCCTCGAGCGAGCCGTTGAACTTGCGCACGACTCCCTGCTGCGGCGCGGCGGCGTAGACGTTGCCCCAGTGGTCGGTGTCGAGCGAGGTGACCACGTCGGCGCCCACGCCCGCGGTGGCCGACCAGCGCAGCGCGCCGGCGGTCAGCCGCAGTTCGACGAGCCGGCGGTTGTGCGCGTCGGCCACGTAGGCGACGGGCGTGCTGGCCCCGTTGTCGCGGCCGAACGCCACCGCCATGGGACCGGCGAAGGCGCCATCGCCGCTGCCGAGCTGGCCGACCCGCGCCGTCTCGCGCGCGCCGGCGTTCTCGAGCGCGTACGCGCGCACTTCGTTGCGTCCCGTGTTCGCCACCAGCAGCGCGTCGTCGCCGTCCACGAACGGCGTGCCGCCGTCCGAGTACGCCACGTCGTAGGGCGAGTTCAGCCCCGTCACGGTGAACAGGGGAGTCAGCGTGACCTGCTCGAACTCGGTGCTGGCCTGCAGCACCACGATGCGGTCGTTGCCGGTGTCCGCCACGTAGACGCGGTTTCGCTCGTCCACCGCCATGCCGCGCGGCTCGGACAGAGCGCCGGTGGGCGTGCCCTTGCCGTCGAACGCGGCCAGCCCGCGGCCCACTTCACCGACGACGAGACGGTTCCACTGCGGGTCGCTGACCACCTGGAACTGCCGCGACTCCACGTAGGGGAAGCGGTCGTACACGTCCACGTTGGAGATGGTCACTGTGGCGTAAGGGTTGGCGAACACGGCGCGTCCGGACAGCTGACGGGCGACGCCGCGGGTCAGCCCGTCGAGCCCCATTTCGGGAGCGATGGGCTTGGACGCGAAGGTGCCGGCCTGAGCGGCGCCGGCCGCGGCGAGTGCCAGGACGAAAGTGACCGGGATGGATCGGTTCACGGGTGGCTCCTCTCTTCTCCGTCCGCGATCAGCGGAAGCGGAAGTCGAGTCCGGCCTCGAGAATGTTGGCCGAGTAGTTGTTGCTGTTGAAATAGCGCTGGTAGTTGAGCCACAGCGCAGAGCGCTCCATCAGCCGGTGTCCCGCCGCGAGACCGTGAAGGTCCACGCGCAGCGACGCGCCGAAGAGGTGCGAGGCGAGAGCGTCCATGCGGTAGTCCCCGGAGAGGTACCCGTCCACTCCGGACAGCGTTTCGTACTCCTTGCGATGGAAGTCGGCCTTCGACTGCGTGTAGTAGCGGTACTCGTACGTGACGGCGGCGTCGTGCCCGACGTACTGGCTCAGGCTCCCGCCGAGTTCGTGCGACGTGATGCCCCAGTCGTCGTTGTACAGCCGATAGCCGGACTTGATGCTCGAGCGGTTCTCGAAGTACTGGTGGAAGCGCACGAAGGCGTCGCGGCGCTCGCGATGGGACGGATGGCGCTCGGGCACGTGGCTGCCGCCCGCGAACACGTTGCGGTAGGGGTTGTGCTGCAGTCCTTCGACGATGTTGTATTCGACGCCGACCCGCAGCAGTGCGGTGGACGACAGCACCTCCGTCGCGACCGCGTTCCAGTGCAGCGTCTTCTTGGTGTTCGAAGGCGCCTGCACGGCGGCGTTACGCAGCGGCTGGATGTCGTCCCATCCGAAGCTCGTGCCGATCGCCAGGTTGAGCTGGTTGTCCCGGAAGTCGCGATCGAACGTCGCGCCCAGCTGCTGGGCGAGATAGTCGGACTCCGACGACACGTAGTAGCTGGCCGACTTGTGGCCGGCCGTCAGGTCGCCGGTGATCTCGTTGCGCGTCTTGACGAAGTCCTCGTACGGATTGCCCGCGATGGGCCGGCTGGCGGTGGTGATGGCGTCCACGGCCTCCTGGCTTCCCGCGGGAGACGAGATGCCGGGGATGGTCACGCGCTCGTTGTTCCAGTGCACGCCGAGCTGCGCGCTGCGCAGGGGCAGCGCGAACTCCTGCACGAACGACCGCACCGACACGCGGCCGGAGTCGTTGAAGAGCCGGAGCAGCGACTGGCTCGACGGCTGCGCGGCGCTCTCCTGCGCGTGCACGGGCGAAGGCCCGGCCAGCAGGAGGAGCCCCGCGACCGCGAACACAGAGCGCATGCCGGAGTTCACTTGCACGCGCAACCTCCGCCGGCGCCGCCGACGCCGCCGGTCGAGCCTTCGCGCGCCTCGAACGCCTTCATCTTGCGCATATCCAGCCGCGCCTGCGCCTCGAACGACATGATCGGATCCACGAGGTGCTCGCGCCGGTACAGCGGCGTCTGGGCCGCGCAGCCGGCCAGCGCCTGGGCCGCGAGGACGGTCAGGAGCAGCGCGAGCGCGCGGGCGGGCGAGAATCGGCGGGCGCGGCTCATCGGGCACGCTCGCCGGTCACGTCCATCGCCACGGGCTTGCCGGCCGCGACCGCACGGGTCGCCGCCACCAGCGCGTCGAGGCCCTGCTCGTCGGAGCGGCTCGTCACGTAGGCGAGCTCGCCCGAGCGCCCGAGCACGATCGTGCAGGGCACGTTGCGCAGGTCGAGCTGGCGCGCCAGCCCGTCCGGCCCGTCGAGCGCGACGGTCAGGCGGAGGCGGTTGGCGCGCAGGAAGCGCTCCACGTTGCGGCGGTCCTCGTCGATCGAGATCGCGACGACGCGTCCGCCCTGCTGTTTCAGCTCCTCGTTGAGCATGGCGAGCCGGGGCAGCTCCCGGCGGCAGGGCGCACACCAGCTCGCCCAGAAGTTGATCACCACGACCTGGCCGCGCGGCTCGGAGAGAGACAACGGACTGCCGTCCAGCGCGCGCAGGGCGTGCGAGCGCAACAGCTCCGCCGCGCGCGGCGCCGGCACACCGACGCCGGACGCCGGGCCGGCGGCCGCCGAAGGTGCGGGCGTGACCGCCAGCGCGGCCGTGAGCATGGCCGCGCCGGCGAAGCGCGCGAGAAGTGAGGATAGAATCGGGCAGGAGTTCATGTCGTCCGTTCTCCCGGTCAGCGGTACTGGGCGCCGAGCAGCACCCAGAGGTTGATGTTTCGCTTCTCTTCCGCGGTGAGCGAGTCCGCTCCGGCGGGATGCGAACCCTGGCCGGCGCGCGAGCCGAGCCCGAGCGCGTAGTCCACGAGGCGCGAGCGGCGGGGGAAGCCCGGCGACACCACCTGGTGTTCCAGCTTGCGCGACGCACCCGAGAGGTTGATGTAGCCGCGCGGGAAGACGCGCATCTCCATGGCGGTGTCCGGCACCGCCGTCAGGTCGAGCCCGCCCGGAGCGGGCAGGTCGCCGTTCGGCTGGTGGCACGAGACGCACTTGGCCGTGACGATCGGTCCGATGTCGTTCAGGTAGTTGATCGTCCGGAACTGGGCGCGAGGGATGTTGATGTCGAACGGCTCGTGCATGGCGGCCATGGGATTCGGGTTCGTCGGCAGGTCGCCGCCGGCCACGCGGTCTTCGTGACAGCCGACGCAGTTCTCGAACCGCTCGCCGGGGCGCACGAAGATGTGCGTGCGCTTGACGACGATGCCGCGGCCGTGACTGTCCAGCGTGGCGAAGCTGAGCGGCGTGTTGGCCGGCACCTTCATGCGGAACGAACCGTCCGAGTGGACCGGCACCATGCCGATCAGAGCGCGGCGCTCGTAGTTGTTCGCGGAGAAGTTGTTCGCCATGCCCTCGGTGGTGGGAATCGAGGCGATGACCGCGACGCTGTCGATCGCTTCGACGCCGCGGACCGGCACCTCCTGCCCGTCCACACGGCTGCGGTTGAACACGTCCTGCGCCAGGAAGATGCCGTAGTCCACGCTGCGGTCGAGCGTGGAGGCGATCACGGGCGGCTTGGAGTGCGGTGCCAGCAGCTGCGCGTCGTACTCGTTCCACTCGGGATCGTTGAACAGGAACGTCAGGCTGTGGACACTGAACGTGGCCGGGTCCTGCACCGTGCCGGCGCCGGCCTGGTCGAGCGTGAACGTGTACAGCCCGTAGTCCGCGTCCTCACGCGTCGCGGCCGGCAGCGAATACGACACCACGTACCGGTTGCCGCCGATGGAGCGCGGGTACTTGAACGCGCCGTGCGACCACGGCTCGCCATCGGTGTTGACGTTCGGCGTCACCACGTCCCAGTGCAGCTCGTAGCTGGTCGAGGCGGGATCCGACGGACCCTGCTCGGGCTTGAGGACCGCGAGCGGGCCTTCGTCTCCGTTGATTCGCGTGGACTCGATCGCGAGCAGCCGGCCCTCGGGCGTCACGGTGGAGTGGAAGAAGTTTCGCTCGTGCGGCCCGAACTGGTGGAAGGTGCCGGAGCCGTCGGGGTTGGTCACGAAGAGAGGGAAGCGGTTCATGTCCCCGAAGTGCTCCCAGCGCGTGTACACGATCTTGCCGTTGGGCAGCAGTTCGGGGTCGAAGTCGTCGCTCTGGTTGAAGCTGATGCGCTCCAGGTTGGAGCCGTCCATGTCGCAGGTGTAGAGCGTCGCGCTGCGGGCGTGGTTGTACTCGTCCATTTCGCCGGAGCGGGTGCTCGTGAACAGCACGCGGCCGTCGGGCAGGTAGAGCGGGTCGAAGTCGTCACCGCCGCCGCTCGTCACCTGGCGCAGGCCCGTTCCGTCGGCGTTGATCTCGTATACGTTCCGGCTCGAGCCGCCGGAAGGCCGCATCGAGAACAAGATCTTCGCGCCGTCGAACGAGACGGCCGGATCCGACACGCTGGCGCCCGTGAAGTTCGTGATCGGCGTCACGATGCCGTCGGGCGAGATGGGTGAGAGCTTCATGAGGTTGCCCTCGGCCAGCGAACGGTTGAGCGTCTCGGTGGACTTGGTGCGGACGAAGACCAGCGCCTCGGTGGTGGACTCCTGCTGGATGAGGTCGTCGGGCGCGCTGTCACGGCAGCCGCTCGCGCCGAACGGCAGGAGCGAGACGGTCGCGAGCAGCGCGAGCGTGGAAACGGACGTGCGGAACGGAATGGGAGTGCTCATGGTGTTGGGATGCCCTCCAGCGGGATGGACCGCTTACGGCGTGATCGAGCGGTAGAACGACAACCCGATCGTTCCCTGCAAGTACGGGTAGGCCACGAGGCCCTGGCGATCCCTCTGCTCCCCGAAAACCGTGGCGTGCCGCGCATCGAGGCGCAGCGCGAGATCGCTCCGGATGTACATCTCCATGCCGCCACCGACGGCAAGCGCGTTCTTCGTGACGGCGATCGCGTTGACCGCCTGTCCCGGGTACACCACCAGCATTCCGTAGCCCGCGCTCGCGTACGGCTGGAAGCGGCCGGGCAGCGGGCGGCGCACGATCACGCTCAGCGAATGCAGCGCGGCGTGCACGGCGCGGCCGGGCGTGTGCGACAGCGACGCCTCGTAGCCGAGCCAGGATTCGGGGTTGTAGGCGAGCATCACGCTGAAGAGGTCGTCACCGCCGAACCGGCCGAACGCCGGGCTCACCGCGATGCGCTCCGCGAACGGGCGGGCGCCCGGGGCGAGGCGGTAGGGATGCTCCGCCACCTCCGGAACGAGCGGTTCGAGCGCGGGTGGCGCGCCGGCGTTCGCGCGGGAGGACAGCGCCGCGAGACAGAGCAGCGTGGTCGCGAGGAGGCGCCTCACTGCAGCACCCCCGACTGGATCCAGCCCCGGACCGCGACGTAGTCGGAGTCCGCGGCAGTGGCGAATGCCTTGGTCGGATGCGGCTTGCCGCCCTCTTCGTCCGCGAGCGGACGCAGCAACAGCGCGCTGCTGTCGCGATGGACGGGGTTCACCTGCAGCACGAGCTGGTCGAAGTCGTAGATGCCGTTCTTGGCGGTCGCGGGCGAGAGCTGCAGGGTGCCGCGAATCCCGCCGCCGTGGCAGTCGCCGCCCGCATCGCACCCGTGGCGCGCGATGACGGGCGCCACCAGGCTCTCGTAGCCCGCGTAGCTCAGCACCAGACGCTGCCCGCCACCCGGAGGCGGAGGAGGCGCTGTCGGTGACACGCACCCCGCCATGCCCACGGCGACGGCCGTGAGGGCGGCGGGTACGGGCAACCGGCAATGGAACTGCGCTCGGGTCATCGAGGGGTCCGGGGGGAGAGAGACGTACGAAACTGCGATTGCGAACGCGAGCCGGCTCCGCAAGAGGCAGGCCAGCTTCCTTGCAACAAAAGGTGCGAGCGGAATGCGTCCCGCGGGAACCGCCGGGTCAGAACACCACGACGCGGAATCGCGAAGCAGCCGCGGGCTCGAGCGTGAATCGATCCGCGATGTCGGACTCCACCCACACGGTGTCCACACCATCGGCACCGGGCTGCACGAGCACGACCGAGAAGTCCGCGCGGCTCTTGGCCTTTTCCCGAGCCTCGTGAACTCCGAGAACAAAGAGCGGCGTGTCCCAGGCGTCGCACGTGAACGCGCTGCCGGAAATCACCGTCACGGAGATCAGGCCATCGGCCGGCCGGCCCGTTCGCGGGTCCATGATGTGCCCGTACGTCATTCCATCCTGTGCGACAAACTGTTCGTACTTTCCCGATGTCGAAATCGCCTCACCCGAATGCAGGCGAAGTCGTGCGAAGTACGGCGTGCGATCGTGCGGATCGCGCACTCCGATGGTCCAGTATTGCTTTCCGACGGGACTGCCGAGCGCGGCCATGTTGCCCGTCAGGTCCACCAGCGCGTCACCGACACCGGCATCACGCAATGCCCGCATCGCCATTTCGACCGCGTAGCCCTTGGCGATTCCTCCCAGGTCGATCCGCACGCTGTCGCTCTCGAAACGCAGCGCCCGGGTCGCGCGGTCGAACGTCACGCGCTGCGAGCCCACGCGCGCCGCGGCGCGCCGGGCCTCGTCGGGCGAAGGCACGCGCCTCGGCCCTCCGAGGAATCCCCACGCCCGGATGAGCGGCTCCACGGTGAAATCGAACGCCCCTCCGCTCTGCCGCCACAGTTGCAGCGAGGAATCCACCACCGTGGCCACCTCGGGGTGCAGCGTCACGGTCTCGTGTCCGGCGAGACGGTTCGCGCGCGCCACTTCGCTGATCGCCGTCCAGTTGGTCATGAGCGAATCCACCCGCGCGAAAACATGCTTCGCCAGCGCGGCGCGCGGGGCGTCGGCCGCGGAGTCCGCGGTCACGAGGGTGACGTTCGCGTACGTGCCCATGGTGCGCATGGGATAGGTGACGGCGCGGCGCGGCGCGTCGGCCGCGGCCGCCACGGCGGGCAGGACGAGCGCCACGCCCACGAGCAGTCCCCAGCTTCGCGCGGTCACGCCGCCTCCAGATGCGGCTCGGCGGGATTCTCGGCCGGCGCCTCGGCCGCGTGGAGCCGGTGGCTGGCGGTCCGCCACGTGGCGATCCCGTACAACGCCACGTCCACGAGGTCGCCCCCCACGATCAGTCCGATCGCGACCACGGCGCCGTTCGCCTGCGGCCAGGCGCGCGCCACCGCGAACCCGGCGACCGCCATGACCAGGAGCTTCACGGGCGAGAGCGCGAGCACCAGCGCGCCATGTCCGCCACGAAGCAGCAGGCCCTGGGCGATGGCACGGGCGGATAGCACGAGCGGTTCGAGCGCGAGGAGCGCCAGCGCCGGGACGACGGCCGCACGCAAGTGCGGCCCCAGCGCGAAGGCCCCATCGAGCAGGAGCGTCCGCAGCGGGGTGGCGGCCATGGCCAGCAGGACCAGCGAGAAGGCGAGCGAAGTGAGGGCGGCGAAGCGGACGAGCGCGCGCACATCCCGCTCGTCACGTGGCAGCACGAGCGTGACCTCGAGAAATCCCCACAGCGGAGCGCAGCTCATCATGAGGATGGGCAG
>JADLGX010000182.1 GCA_020849095.1 Candidatus Eiseniibacteriota bacterium | reverse complement strand
GGCTCTGCGCCTGGTCGAACGTGAGGCGCGGCGAGTCGGCGATGAGCGCGGCGTAGCACTCCCACAGCATCGAGCACCACACCTCGCCGGTGCGGTGCACCTCGGCGTTGGTCGCGCCGGTGGGATCGCCCTGCATGGGCGGGCCCACGGGCAGGGCCTGGAAGTTGGTGATGTGCTTGAACGTGAGCGGGTTCTTCGTCATGTCCGTCGAGTACGGATACCGGCGGATGCCGAAGTAGTACACGTTGCTCGCGACCGCGCTGCTGCTGAGCGCGTACGGGCCCACGTTGTAGCAGCCTGCCAGGTTCTCGCCCGCGCGCGCGGTCATGAGCAGCGAGAAGAAGTCGCTCCAGCCCTCGCCCATGCCGCCGCCCTGCTGGTTGTCGAGTCCCGCGGCGTTGCCGATGAGCCGGTTGGAGACGTAGTGCCCCCACTCGTGCGACACGATGTGGCCGTCGATGGTGCCGTCGCGCTGGACCTGAGTGGGGCGGACCATGGTCACCGTGACGCCCGAGGCGAGCTGCGCGCGGATCAGCGCGCCGGTCGCCTGGGTCACGCTGAGCACGGGAATGAAGATGGACCCGGAGGAGCCGCTCAGGCCCGGAGGGGACGAGCTGGCCACGTTGTCCACGATGATCACGCCGATCGCGCCGGCGTTCTGGGCATTCTGCGCCTTGACCGAGTAGTTGCACGTGCCGCGGTCGATGAGCGCGATCTTGCCCGACACCACAGTCGTGAGCGACGTGCAGCCGTCGGTGATGGGCGCCGTGCCGTCGTTGCCGGCCACGACCTGCCCGGCCAGCGAGAACACCTGCGTCCCGAATCCCGACGCCACGCCGGCGGGATAGGTGCCCGCGATGCCTGCGGGGGCGCTGATCACCAGATTGGCGCTCGCGGTGGGATTGAACACGTACATCTGCATGCGCGGCGAGCCGCCGTCGGCGGGCGTGCTCATGTTGGCGTTGTTGGTGCCGCCGTAGTCCTGGCCCTCGGCCAGGATCGGGTCGCCGCCCACGCCGCCGCGGCCGTAGTTGTCCACCTGGGCGTTGCCCGCGGCCTCGTCGAGGCCCGAGTCGTAGAACATGTCGTGCAGGTAGTTGTTGATGTAGAAGAGCGTGGTCACCGATGCCATGCGCTGCGCGGCGCTGGCGCCGGGACCCTGGTTGACGTCGTACACGCGGTCGAACGCGCCGGGCGCCGTCGTGGAGGCGCGGAAGTCGCCGGCCGTGCGGCCGTCGGGCGACACCAGGTCCACGTACGCGTCCACGTTGTTGCCCACCGTTTCGGTGGCGCCCAGGGGCAGCCAGGGATCGGGCGAGGAGATGGGGCCGTGGTCCAGCGTGATCAGGCCGGGAGCGGTGAGCGCGGGGTTGTACATGCTCAGCGTGCCGGTCGGGTGCGGCGAGGCGCCATCGCCCTGCGGGCCGTCCATGGGCAGGAACGGCGACGAGGGGTTGGCCCACACGCGGTACGAGTGGGTGGCGTCCTGCATGATGCTGTGCCGGAACAGCAGCGCGCCGTCGCGCGCCGACAGCACGTACGAGTACGCGGCCGTCTCGCCCATCACTTCCACGTACCAGGCCGGCTCGAGCGCATCGCCCAGGTGGAACCACACCCGGCGCGCGCGCAGTCCGCTTTCGACCGCCAGGCCGTCGGTGCGATCGCGCATCACCGCGGGGCTCGTGAACTTCTCGTAGCCGCCCTCGGCGGCGCCCGAGGCGACGACGCCGGCGGGCTCGGTGGCCAGCCCGGCGAAGTCCTTGAGCGCGAGCGACACCGCACGGGCGGACGACAGCTCGAACGCCTCGGCGGGATCCGGCGCGGTCGCGATGGCGGGCAGGTAGCCCGAGACCGACACCAGGTCGAGGTTGCGGTCGAGGCATACCTTGAACTCGTCGCGGAACACCTCGATGCCCCGCGCCTGCTGCACGTACGTGGCGATGACCGGGCCCGCGCCCTTGTCCTGAAGGCGCGACAGCCGCGCGCTGCCGATGTCGGCGCGCTGCAGGCGGTAGAGCGGCGCCAGTTCGCCCAGGTGGGATCGCGCGGCCGCGTCGGCCGAGCGGGCCGCGGCGGGGCGCGCAGCCTTGCCGGCCGCCGTCACGGCGGCGCGGCGCACACCCCACACGAACGCCGGCACGTCGTAGCGCTCGTCGCGGCTCTGCACGCGCGCGAGCGAGGAGAGCGCGGACTCGGCGCGCTTGGACTGGGCCGGCCGTGCGGTGGCGTTCGCGACGGGCGAGGCCGCGGCCGCGTCGAACTCGGGAAGGTGGCCGGCCCGGGCGGAACCGGAGAACGAAATCAGCGCAAGCGCGGCGAGGAAGAGGTGTCGCGAGGAACGAGCCATCCGCACAGGGGCCTCCGAAAGGGCGTGGAGAGGGAAAGGAGTGAAAACGGTAGCCGGGCGCCGCGTGTGCCGACAAGGAAAGAAAGTGCCCCGGGTCCGCTTTGGGAGCCTCGAAGGGCGCGAATGTGGCAGGATGACGCCGCGAGCCCGCCCGGCGCGGGCATTTCTCGATCCTGCGGAGGGAAGCATGAACGACACGAAGGGGCCCGCCGTGGGCCTGTTGCTGGACGAGGCGCTCGATCAGTCGGGTACTCAGGACCGGGTTGCGCACCTGGTGCTCAAGGCCGACTGGCCGATCGCGCTGTGCGGCGCCAACGTCAGCGAGCACCTGGGCACGGGCGCGCCCGCGATGGACCGCTGTTCCGACTGCCTGCGCATCGCCTCGACCCGCGGGCTGGGCCGGCCGGGCTGGGAATCGAAGAGCTGAGCAGCGAGCGTGACCGCCGGCGAGGCTGACTCCGACATCACCCGGCTGCTGCGCGAGTCCGCCGGCGGCGACGCCGCGGCGCGCGACCGCGTCATGGCGATGTTGTACGACGAACTGCGCCGCCGCGCCCGATTCCAGCGCCACCTGCACGGGCGCGCGCAGACGCTCAACACCACCGCGCTCGTGCACGAGGCGTTCCTCCGGCTCGGCGGCGGCGCACAGCCGCAATGGCAGGACCGCATTCACTTCCTGCGCGTCGCCGCCCGGGTCATGCGCAACGTGCTCGTGGACCATGCCCGCCGCCGCACCGCCGCCAAGCGCGGAGGAGGCGTGCCCGACGTTCCCTACGAGGACGGCGAGTGGCTGCCCGAGCTCAAGGACGGCGAAGTGCTCGCGATCCACGAGGCGCTCGAGCGGCTCGAGGCGCTCGACGAACGCCAGGCGCGCGTGGTCGAGCTGCGCTACTTCGTGGGACTCGAGGTGGCCGAGACCGCCGAGGTGCTGGGCGTGTCGGCCGCGACCGTCAAGCGCGACTGGACGCTGGCCCGCGCCTGGCTGCAGCGCGACATCGAGCGTCATTCGTGAGCCGCGGCGCCCGACGAATGCGATAGGCACCTTTGGGAGTTCGCGCTCCCGGAAAGGGCAGGGCTACGGCATGACCCAGCAGGCGCTGCCCGAGTGGGAGCGCATCCGGCGGACGTTCGAGGAGGCGGAATCGCTGCCATCCGAAGAGCGCACGGCGTTTCTCGATCGCGCCTGCCCGGGGCAGCCCGGGTTGCGCGCCGAAGTGGAGTCCCTGCTGGCGGCGCACGAACGGGTCACCGGCCAGGACCTGCTCGCGAGTCCCTTCGCCGCTCCGTCGGCGGCCGAAGAGCGGGAGTTCGAGGCGGCACGCATCGGCACGGTGGTGGGTTCCTACCGCCTGTGTGAAGTGGTCGGGCGCGGCGGCATGGGACTGGTCCACCGCGCCGAGCACGTGGACCCGCGGATGACGCAGCGCGTGGCGGTCAAGTGCCTGCGCCGCGACTTTCGCCCCGACGACCTGCGCCGCTTCCGGGAAGAGCAGCGCATCCTGGCGCGGCTCGAGCATCCCAACATCGCGCGGCTGCTCGATGCCGGAGTCGCCGAGGACGGGATGCCGTTCCTGATCCTGGAGTACGTGGACGGCATGCCGCTCACCGAATACGCCCGCGCGCACGGCCTGACCACGTCCCAGCGAATCGAGTTGTTCGAGACGGTCTGCGCCGCGGTGCAGGCCGCGCACGAGAGCCTGATCGTTCACCGCGACCTCAAGCCCTCCAACATCCTCGTGGGGCGCGACGGCCGTCCGCGGCTTCTCGACTTCGGGATCGCCAAGCTGCTCGAGGAGGGATCCGGCGAGCCGGCGGCGCTGACGCGCACCGGCCAGCACGTGCTCACGCCCGAGTACGCGAGTCCCGAGCAGTACCGCGGCGAGACCGCCAGCACGCGCTCGGATGTGTACAGCCTGGGCGTCGTGCTGTACGAACTGCTGAGCGGGCGGCGTCCGCACGATCTGGCCGGGCTCACCGCGGCGCAGGCCGAGCGCGTGGTGTGCGAGGAGACGCCGCGTCCGCCGCGCGCCGCGGGCACGGGGCGCGAACTGGCGGACGATCTGGTGCTGATCACGATGACCGCACTCAGCAAGGACGGCGCGCGGCGTTACGCCTCCGTCGCGCAGCTGGCCGAGGACCTGCGCCGCCATCGCGGCGGGCTGCCCATCCTGGCGCGGCCCGACACGCTCACCTATCGCACCGGCAAGTTCGTCGCGCGCAATCGCGGCGCGATCGCGGCCGCCGCGCTGGTGGCGCTGGCGCTCGTCGCGGGCGTCGTGGCCACGGCGCGGCAGGCCGCGCAGACGGAGCGGCGGTTCGAGCAGGTGCGCGCGCTGGCCAACACGCTGCTCGTGGACATCCAGGACGAGATCCGCGACCAGCCAGGCATGACGACGTTCCGCCGCAAGCTGGTCGAGCGCGCGACCGCGCACCTGGACGGGCTGTCGGGCGACACGCGTGACGACCCGGCCCTGCGCGCCGAGCTGGCGGCGGCCTACGAGAAGCTGGGAGAGCTCGAGGGCGATCCGCAGTTCGCGAGCCTGGGCAACCTCGCCGGTGCGATCGCGCGCTATCGGCATGCCGACTCGCTGCGCGCGCTGCTGTTGGCCGAGGCCCCGGCCGATCCGGCCCGGCGGCGCGCGCGCGCCTCGACGAGCGCACGACTCGCCATGGCGCTTTCGTGGAACGGGGACAACGACAGCGCCATGGTGCTGGCGGGGCGCGCGCTCGCCGAACTTGCCGCGCTCTCCCGCGCGCTGCCCGGCGACCCCGTGCTGCGCGCGCATTCGGCGCGCGTTCGCAGCGAGCTCGGCTGGTATCGCATCTGGGCGGGGCAGGCGGAGCCGGGAATGGAAGACACGCGCGTGGCCGCCGCGGCGCTCGACTCGCTGCTCGCGCGAAGCCCCGACGAACTGGAGCTTTCGCTCGCGCGCGCGGACTGCGCGATCTACCGGAGCGACGGGCTCAAGTTCGCGGCGCGCTACGCGAACGTGGTGGAGGAGTTGGAGCCGCAGATCGCGCGGCTGGAGCGGCTTGGCCGCGATCATCCGCTGCACGTGCGGCTGCATCGCAAGCGGCTCGGCTGCCTCAAGCAGCTGGGAGAGGCGCTGGAGTGGCTGGACCCGCCGCGCGCGCTGCGCACCTACGAAGAGGCCATTCGCGTGAGCCGCGAGCAGGTCCTGGTGGACGGGGACAACTTCTCCACGCGGCGGAACCTCGCCTCCAGCTACAGCCACCTGGGCGGGCTGCTGCTCGACCAGCGGCGGTACGAGCCGGCGCTCGTGGCGCTCTCCGAGGCGAGTGAGGCCCAGCGCTGGCTGTTCGAGCAGGACGCGCAGAACCACTCCGACGGCAGCAACCTGGCGACCAGCCTCATGTGGATGGGGCAGGCGAGCGCCAAGCTGAGCCGGCACGAGCGGGCCATCGAGCTGGCGGCGGCCGCCGTGCGCGTGCGCGAGTCCATGCTCGCGCGGCTCACGGGGGATGCCGCCAACCTCGGCAACCTGTCGAGCGCCCGGGGAGCGCTGGGCGAGGCGTACCGCGGCCGGGCCGAGGATCCGCGGACGGCCCGGCAGCAGGCGGGCGCCGACCGGGCGCGTGCGGCGGCCGAGTACCGGGCCGCGATCGAAGGCTGGGAGCGGCTCGAGAAGGAGGGGCGCCGCATGGAGTTCTGGGCCTCTTCGATCGCGAATTGCCGGCGCGGGCTGGCCGCCGTGGAGAGCCGCACACGCTGACACGTTTTCGTGAGCCGCGTGCGCCACGAAATGCGACTACGGGGGTGAGGGGCGAACGACGCCCGCGCCCGCAACGTCCATTCTTCGGAGTGCCTCCATGCCGTCTCTCTCCACGACCCCGAACTCCGTCCGGCGGCGCCTTGCCCGGTTCGCGCTGCTCCCCATGCTCGTCGCACTGCTCGCCGGGCCGTCCCTCTCGCACGCGGCGCCGGGAGACGAACGCTGGTCGGCCGACTTCGGCGCGCCGGGCCTGACCGGCAGCAGCCAGGGCTGGTGGAGCGCCGTGCGCTCGGTGGTGGACTGGAACGGCACGCTGGTGGTGGGCGGCAATCTCACCCACGCCGGCGGTACGCCGGTGAACAACGTGGTGCGCTGGAACGGCGCCGCGTTCGAGTCGCTCGGCGACGGGCTCGACGGCACGGTCACCTCGCTGGCCGTGGTGGGCGGCACGCTGTACGCCGCCGGCGACTTCACGTCGTCGGGCGCGACGGCGTTGCCGAACGTCGCGCGCTGGACCGGCTCGGCGTGGGTCGCGGTGGGCAACGGCTCACCCGACGACGCCTCCGAGCTGCGGCTGGTCGCCGACGGCGCCGACCTGCTGCTGCTGGGGCGGTTCGAGACCGTGGGATCGCCGCCCGTCTTCGCCGCGCACATCGCCCGTTGGAACGGCAGCGTGTGGAGTGACGTGGGCGGCTTCGCGCCGGGCGTCTCGGGAGTGCTGCGCGCCGCGGCCCGCGTGGGATCGATCCTGTACGTGGGCGGCATCAAGGACGACGGTGGCGATCCCCTCTGCTCGTTCGACGGCACCACCTGGACGTACGACGTGGGAGCGCTCGATGGCGAAGTGCAGCACCTCGCCGCGGTGGGGACCGACCTGTACCTGGCCGGCGACTTCAGCTCCGCCGACGAGGGCGCGATCGCGCTGGCCCAGCTCGCGCGTTGGGACGGCGTGGCCATGAGCGCGCTGACGAACGACGTCAGCGACGTGCTGGGCATGGGCGAGGACGGCGGGCGGCTGTTCGTGCACGGCGCGTTCGTCAATCACCCCGGCCCGTTCAGCTCGTGGTGGGACGGCGCCGGCTGGAATGCGGGACCGGACCGGGTGTGGGGAAGGTTCGGCGCCAACCTGACCACGTTCGCGCGCGTGGGCAGCGACCT
>JADLGX010000181.1 GCA_020849095.1 Candidatus Eiseniibacteriota bacterium | reverse complement strand
TGCTCGCCGGCGACGGCCTCGGCGAACACACGCGCGACGAGTTCCTGCTGTTCCCCGCGACCACGCTGGCGGCGGTCGGGCATTGCCTGCTCGGCACGCCCGCCGATGTGCTGGATTGGACCTTCCGTCGCGCTTGGGTGGCGTCGCCCGCCCCGGTGACGAGCTACGAGTTCGTGCCGATGGAAGGGCCGATGGTGCCGCAGGCGGCGACGATGGCGAAGTAGTGGAGGGAGGGCATGGGTCGCCATGCGCCCTGGTGAGCGCCGCCCTGCAGGCGCACGAGGCTCTGTGGGCCTAGCGGGTCTGGAGGCACTACTGCCTGGGGGGCTGCTTGCGGATCTCTTCGAAGATCTGTCGCGCCAGGATCGGGAACGCCAGACCCTGGAAGTCCGCCTCCGTCATGTAGCGCGTGACCAGCTTGTCGTTCTCCGCCATGCGCTCGATCATCAGGTCTTCGATGAGCTTCTTGATGCCGAGCTCGAACTTGTCGAGCGGGTTCGCCATCGCCGTCCGCTGGATCTGCTCGTTGTTGCAGGCGCGCTCCTTGATCTGCTCGAAGAACAGGCGGTCTTCTTCGTTGAACTGCGTCCCGAAGCGCGTGTTGAGCACTTCGATGATCTCCGAGAGGGGAACCTGCTCATCCGTGGCCTTGCCTGTGCCGACATCGGTCGGCCCGGCCACGTACTGCTGGTCACCCTCCCGGACGTCGATCGCACCAGAGAACGTACGTTCGAGTCGGTAGTACTGCAGGGCCACTTCATCGCCGACCTTGACGATGGTGTCATCCCGGTCGAGCGGCAGGTGCGGCAGGAGGAACCGGCCGAAGCTGTAGAGCATCTCCAGGTCGCGGTCGGCGTAGGGCACGATCTGGCTCAAGAATGCGTAGATCTTGACGTAGCCGGACAGCTTGTCTCGGAAGGCCGCACGCGCATCCTCCTCGGCGAGCGCCTTGAAGCGGTCCACAGCCGGCTGCAGATGCCGCTGCATGTGCGCGTGGTCGCCGGCAACCTGCTTCTCCTGCGGCTTGTAGAAGATCCTGGCGAAGGCCTCGACCTCGCTCCAGTGGTAGACCTGGGCCAGGTCGAGCTCGTGCTTCAGCGCCTCGAGCTGGCTCGGATCGGAGGTCTCGGCCAGCTCCGTCTTGTCGTAGTACGGCTTGAACGCGCGGAAGATGTTCTCGGCGTCGTTGACGAAGTCGAGCACGAACGGCGCGTCCTTGCCGGGGATCATGCGGTTGAGCCGCGACAACGTCTGCACGGCCTGCACGCCGTCGAGGCGCTTGTCGACGTACATCGTGTGCAGCAGCGGCTGGTCGAAGCCCGTCTGGTACTTGTTGGCCACCAGCAGCACCTGGTAGTCCGGCGAGTCGAAACGGCCTGGCAGCGCGGCTTCGCTGATCGGTTTGCCGGTGACGATGTCCAAGTTCATCCCCGGTTCCGTGTACTCCTTGCCGGCGTCCGGGTCCTTCACGGTGCCGCTGAACGCCACTAGGGCGCGCACGCCGGAGTAGCCATTCTCGGCGACGTAGCGGTCGAAAGCCTCCTTGTAGCGGACCGCGTGCAGGCGAGACGAGGTGACGACCATCGCCTTCGCGCGTCCGCCGACCCGATGCATCACGCTGCGTCGGAAGTGCTCGACGATGACTTCGGTCTTCTGCTCGATGTTGTGCGGGTGCAGGCTCATGAACTTCGCCAGCGCCCGGGCAGCCTTCTTCTTGGGGAGCTTCGGATCGTCCTCGGCCGCCTTCAGCAGCTTGTAGAAGGTCGTATAGGTCGTGTAGTTCGTCAGAACGTCGAGGATGAAGCCCTCCTCGATCGCCTGCCGCATGCTGTAGAAGTGGATTGGATCCGGGTCCCCGTTGGGTTTGGGGCGGCCGAACAGCTCGAGCGTCTTGCCCTTCGGCGTCGCGGTGAAGGCGAAGAACGAGAGGTTCGGTTGCCGTCCACGCGATGCCATGACTTGGTTGAGGCGGTCCTCCCAGTCTGCTTCGCCCTCGGCGTCTTCGCTGCCAGCGCCGAGGATCGCCTTCAGTTCACGCGCCGTCTCGCCGGACTGGCTTGAGTGCGCCTCATCGACGATGACCGCGTAGTGGCGCTTCTGGATCTCCGCCTCCCACGCCTTGGCTTTGGCCTTCTCCTCGGCGGACGCCTCCTCCTGGGTCCTGGCACCCGCAACGCTCAGCAAGCCTCGGAGCACGAACGGGAACTTCTGCAGAGTCGTGATGACGATCTTCGTGCCATCGACCAGCGCCGCAGCCAGTTGCTTGCTGTCCTCGTCGATCGCCTTGACGACTCCCTGGGCGTGCTCGATCTGGTAGATCGCATCCTGGAGCTGCTGGTCGAGCACGCGGCGGTCCGTGATAACCACAACGCAATCGAAGACCTTGCCATCCTTGGCGTCGTGCAGGCTGGCGAGTCGATGCGACAGCCACGAGATGCTGTTGGTCTTGCCACTGCCTGCCGAGTGCTGGATCAGGTAGTTGCTACCGGGCCCCTCCCGACGCGCAGCCTCCACGAGCTTGCGAACGCCGTCGAGCTGGTGATACCGCGGAAAGATGAGGGACTCCTTCGTGACGTGACGCTGGCCACCGCGTCCGTCATCGACCTTCTCCTCCTTCTTCTCGACGAACACGAAGTGCCCGACGATGTCGAGGAAGCTGTCGCGAGCCAGCACCTCTTCCCAGAAGTAGCCAGTGCGGTAGCCGGAAGGATGCTGTGGGTTGCCAGCGCCGCAGCGCACGCTTCCCGGGTCGCTGCCCCGGTTGAACGGCAAGAACGTGGTGGACTCGCCGCGCAGGCGGGTTGCCATGTGCACTTCGTCCGGATCCGCAGCGAAGTGCACGAGGGCGCGGGCTTTGAACGCGAACAACGGTGCGCGTGGATCGCGATCGACCTGGTACTGCCGCACCGCGTGCCGCCAG
>JADLGX010000180.1 GCA_020849095.1 Candidatus Eiseniibacteriota bacterium | reverse complement strand
GGCGTGATCGCCGACAGCGCCGAGGCGCGCATGCGGCTCACGCTGGGC
This sequence comes from Candidatus Eiseniibacteriota bacterium, assembly GCA_020849095.1. GTDB lineage: Bacteria > Eisenbacteria > RBG-16-71-46 > RBG-16-71-46 > RBG-16-71-46 > CAIXRL01. The sequence goes on along the minus strand of JADLGX010000180.1, from coordinate 2,509 downwards.
GCGCTGCTGCTGACGCCCGGCGTGCCGGCGCTGCTCATGGGCGACGAATGGCTCGAAACGGCGGCGTGGGGCACGGCGGCGCACAACCGCATCGACTGGAGCAACCGTGAGGCGCATCCGGGGCACTTCGCCTTCGTGCGCGACCTCGTGGACCTGCGCATCAACACGCCCGCGCTGCACGCGGACGCCGCCAGCGTGCCCACGCACGGGAACTACGTGGACGGCGTGTTCTCGTGGATTCGCCACGACGCGCTGGGGCGACTCTTCCTGGTGATCGTCAACCTGGGCGAGAACGACTTTCCGAGTTACCTGATGGGGGCGCCGGCAGCGGGCGAGTGGTTCGAGCGGCTCAACTCGCAGGCGGCGGCTTACGGCGGCACGGGCGCGGCCAACGACACGGCGCTCACGGCCTTCGTGCGCGCGCAGGACGGCTACCCGCGCAGCCTGGACATCCGGCTGCCGCGTTCGAGCGTGCTGGTGCTGCAGGCGCGCAACACGCTGGGAGTGGAGCCGGACGCCGTCGGCGCCGCCGGCGGCATCGAGAGCGTGTGGCCCAACCCCGCCCGCGGAACGGTGCGAGTCGCCTTCGCGCTGCCGCGATCCGGCGAAGCCGAACTGAGCGTGTTCGACACGCAGGGACGGCGCGTGGCGTTGCTTCACCACGGCATGCTCGCGGCGGGACCGCGCGAGATGGAATGGAACGGCCGCAACGACTCGGGGGCGCCCGCGCCGGCCGGGGTCTACCTGGTGCGGCTGCGCAGCAGCGAGGGAACGTCGATCCGGCGGGTGGCGCGCGTGCGATGAACGTGGCGCGACTGGCGGTGGCGGCGCTGCTGGCGGTGACCGTGTCGGCCGGACGCGCACGCGCCGAGCTGCCGTACCCCGCCACGCACGGCGAGTGGCACGAGGTGACCACGTCGCGCTTTCGGGTGTACTCCGACGCCGGTGTGGCGCCGGCCACGCGCGCCGCCCGGCATCTGGAGCGGCTGGCCGAGGCGATGGAAAAGACCCGCGCGGGGCTGCGCGTGGATTCGACCCGCAAGGTGTGCGTGTACGCGTTTCGCGACGCCGAGTCGTTCCGGCCCTACGTGGAAAACGCCGGTGACGACTACGGCACCACCGTGGGCTACCAGCTGGCCGGCTGCGACGTGGACTACCTCATGTACTTCATCGTGCCCGGCAACCGCTCGCTCGCGTTCGCCTCGCACGAGTTCACGCACGCGGCGGTCTCGCGAACGCTGGGGCGGATGCCCGTCTGGGTCAGCGAAGGGCTGGCCGAGTACTTCAGCACGTTCGAATCGCGCGCCCGGCGCGCGCAGATCGGGCGTCCCGTGCCAGGCTCGCGGCGCCGGCTCCGCGATCGAGTGCAGCCCCTGAGCACGTTCCTGCTGGTGGGGCAGAACAGCCCCGAGTACAGCCACGGCCCGCACCGCTCGCTCCTCTATGCGCAGTCGTGGGAGCTGGTGCACATGCTGCTGCAGGACGACGAGACCGGCCCCGCGCGCTTCCAGACGCTGCTGCGCCGGCTCGCTGCCGGCGTGCCCAGCGCCGACGCGCTGGCCCAGCTGTACGGCCCGGGCGCGGTGGACTCGCTCGAGCGCCGGCTGCGGCGGCGCGTGTTCGAGACCGCCGTGCGCTACCAGGACTACGACTTCGACAGCGCGTTCGTGACCGTGCCGGTGCGCGCTCGCGCGCTCGAGCGCGCCGAGACGCAGCTGTTGCTGGGCGAGTTGCTCGCGCACGCCTACGACTCCCAGCTGCCGGAGGCCGAGCGCCACCTGGTGGCGGCGTGGCGCGCGGACTCCTCGCAGCCGCGCGCCGCGGCCCTGCTGGCGCACGTGGCGGCGAGGCGCGGGGATTCCGAAGCCGCCGCGCGCTGGGCGGGCGTGGTGGCGCGCGCGCCGTCCGCCGACGCGCGCGCCGCGGGCATCGCCGCCGACGCGCTGGCCCGCCGCTGGCGGCGCCGGCGCGAGACGCTGCCGTGGCCGGCCGCCGGTCCGTCGCCGCACGAAAGCCTGGCGCGGTCGCTGTACGAGCGGGCGCTGGCGATGGAGCCCGGCAACGACACCTGGCTCGCGGGCTACGCGATGACGTTCCTGGACGACACGATGGGCGTGGCCGGCGCGTCCGCGGCGCTCGCGCGCGCGCAGGAGCGCTGGCCGCCCCGCAGCGACATGGCCGGCGCGCAGTCCATCCTGGCCATGCGCGCGGGCGACGTGGCCGGCGCGATGCGCTGGTACCGCGACATCCCGGGCGGCGACGAGCGGCTGTACTGGCGCGGGCAGGCCGGAACGCTCATCGCGAACGCCGGATTTCGCTCCTCCGCCGACCAGGCGCGGGCCGGGCGCGCGGCCGTGGCCGAGTCGTCGCTCGTGAGCCTGCGCCGCACGGTGGGCGAGCCCGGCGTGGCGCGCATCTGCGACGAGCGCCTGCGCGCGCTTCGCGAGCAGCGCGAGATCCCGGAGTCCGCGCGCGAGTCGCGCGCGAACAACGCCCGCCGCATCCAGCT
>JADLGX010000179.1 GCA_020849095.1 Candidatus Eiseniibacteriota bacterium | reverse complement strand
TCGACGCCCACGTTGAAGAGCCCGGCGCGGAACGCGAGCGCCACCGCCAGCCCGGTGAACACCAGCGGCGTGGCGCGGAACAGCGTCTGGCCCAGCCCGTACCCGGTGCCGAACGCTTCGCGGAACAGCAGCGTGTAGATCTCGAGCGGGCGCTCGCCGATGGCGGCAATGAACACCGCGCCGGCCGCGAGCGCCGCCGCCACCGCGATGAGCGGCGACAGCGTGACGAGCCACTGCAGGCGTCCGGACTTGGCGCTCATACCTTGTTTTCCGAAAGTCCGGCGCCAAGCACGGCGCCGGAGGCGCCACCCTTCGCCTCCAAAGGCGCGTCCATGTGCATCGCGCGGCCGGTCATGTGCAGGCCCAGCGTGCGCTCGTCGGTCGCCCCGGGCGTGGTCTCGTGCACGATGCGCCCCTCGAACAGCACGAGGATGCGGTCGGACAGCGCGAGGATCTCGCTCAGTTCGCTCGACACCAGCAGCACCGCGCGGCCGGCATCGCGCTCGGCGAGCAGCCGCCGGTGAATGAAGTCGATCGCGCCCAGGTCCACGCCGCGCGTGGGGTGCGCCGCCAAAATGGCCTGCGCGCCCTGGGTCAGCTCGCGCGCGGCGATCAGCTTCTGCTGGTTGCCGCCCGACAGGTTGATCGCCAGCTCGGACGGCTCGGGTGGGCGCACGTCGTACTCCTGCAGCCGCGCGCGCGACGCGTCCTCGAGCGTGTGCCCGCCCAGCCACGGGCCGGTGCCCACGGCGGGGCGGCGCTGCAGCCCGAGCACCAGGTTTTCCGCCAGCGACATGTCGGGCACCAGCCCGCGCTGCAGCCGGTCGCTGGGAATGTGCGCCAGTCCGGCGGCGCGATGCTCGGCGGCGCTGCGCCCGCTCACGGCCGTGCCGCCGATGCGCACGCTGCCGCGCGCGGGCGGGCACAGCCCGGCGAGACACTCGATCAGTTCGTGCTGGCCGTTGCCCTCGACGCCGGCGATGCCCACGATCTCGCGGGCGCGCACGGCGAACGACAGGTCGCGCACGGCGGGCAGCCCGCGCGCGTCGCGCACCTCGAGCCCCTGCGCTTCCAGCAGCACGGCGCCGGGCGCGTCGGCGGAGCGCGCGGCCAGCGGCGCGGGCACGTGGCCCACCATCATTTCGGCCATGCGCTCGATGCTCGTGTCCGCCACGAGCGCGCTGCCCACCACCTTGCCGGCGCGCAGCACGGTCACGCGGCTCGCCATGGCCTTGACCTCGGCCAGCTTGTGCGTGATGAGCACGATGGACACGCCGTCGGCCACCAGCACGCGCAGCACGGCGAACAGCTCGTCCACCTCCTGCGGAGTGAGCACCGCCGTCGGCTCGTCCAGGATGAGCACGCGCGCGCCGCGGTAGAGCGCCTTGAGGATCTCGACGCGCTGCTGCGCGCCCACCGACAGCTGCGAGATGCGCGCGCGCGGGTCCACCGGCAGCCGGTAACGTTCCGCCAGCGCCGCCACCTCGCGCTCCGCCGCCTGCGGTGACAGCAGCCCGAAGCGCGCGCCGGTCTCGTTACCCAGGGTGACGTTCTCCGCCACGGTGAGCGTGTCCACGAGCATGAAGTGCTGGTGCACCATGCCCAGTCCGTGCCGCATGGCGGCGCGCGGGTTGGGAAGGCGCACGCTCTTGCCATTGATGAGGATCTCGCCCTCGTCCGGGGCGATGAGCCCGAAGAGCACCTTCATGAGCGTGCTCTTGCCCGCGCCGTTTTCGCCCACGAGCGCGTGGATCTCGCCCGGCAGCAGCTCGAGCGAGACGCCGTCGTTGGCCACACACGTGCCCATGCGGCGCGTGATGCCCTTGAGGTGGACGTGGGGAGTGGACATGGACCGGCGAGATTACGCGGGCGCGGGCGGTGGGTAAAGAGCGCGGGGTGTTCCGGCCCGCTGGGCGTGCCTGTGGCGGCATGCTCGGCTACATTCCCCGCTCATGACTCCTCCGGCTTCGGCATCTTCGGGCGCGGCGCGCCCGCGCGACTGGACCCTCTGGCTGCTGCTGGGCGCGATCTTCGCCGCCTGGTGGTTCGGCTCGGGCGGCCTGCTGCGCTCGAGTCACTGGGCGCACTACATCTACCTGGCGGACGCGTTCCTGAACGGGCACCTGCACCTGGTGCACGTGCCGAACGACGCCGGCGACATGGCGCGGATCGGGGACAAGCTGTACGTGGTGTTCGGGCCGTTCCCGGCGCTGCTCTTGATGCCGCTCGTGCCCTTCTTGCAGCGCGGGACGCCCGATGTGCTCGTGCTGTCGCTGACGGCGCTGGCCGGAGCGTGGGCGTTTCACGGTCTCCTCGCCACTTTGCATGGCTCGCGAGATCGCACGCTGCTCGCGTGCGCCACGCTGACTTTTGCACTGGGCACCGCCATGCATTACGGCGCGCCCATGGGCAATGTCTGGCTGCATGCCCAGATCACCGCGACCGCGCTGCAGGTGTTCGCACTGCTGGCGGCGGCGAACGGGCGCGCTTGGACGACGGGCGTGCTGCTGGGCCTGACCGTGCTCACGCGCTCGACCACCACGCTGGCGCTGCCGTTCGCGGCGTGGCTGCTGTGGACGCGCGAGGAGCGCGAGGGCGGCGAGCCGGCGAAGGGGCGACCGTGGCTGCCGCTTGCGCTTGCCCTGCTCGTGCCCGTCGGTCTCGCCGCCGCGCTGCACGGCGCATACAACTGGGCGCGCTTCGGCTCGCCGCTGGATGCCGGCTATCACTACATCCTGATGGGTCCGGAGTTCGAGGCGCTCGTGAAGCAGTACGGCCGCTTCTCACTGCACTTCCTGCCGCAGAACCTGTACGGCTGGCTGCTGCGTCCGCCGATCTGGCAGAACGGTTACTTCCACCCGGATCCGCACGGCATGAGCCTGCTGCTGACGACGCCCTACCTGCTGCTCGCGTTGTGGCCGCGCAAGTGGTCGAGGCTCGAGGTCTTCGCGCTCGTGAGCTTCGCGCTCATCTCGCTGCCATCGCTGCTCTACTACAACGACGGCTGGGTTCACTTCGGGCAGCGCTTCGCGCTCGATGGCATCGCGCTTGGGCTCATCGCCGCCAGCCATGGAGCGCAGCGAGCGCCAAAGGCGCTCGTGATCGCGCTGACCGCATGGGGCGTTGTCGTCGGCGCATGGGGACTGCAGTGGTTTGCGGGGAACTTCCTGCATTAGGAGTGCTGCCCCGAACGTGCAGGATGGAGCGAGAGGGTCACAGGGGGCCTCCTGCGGTGCGTCTGAAGTGTGGCGCAGCCAGGACGGTGGAGACACACTTCAGCCGCAGTGAGCCGGAGCAGGATGCGGAGGCGAGCGGGCCGCTGGAGGCCCCCTGTGACCCTCTCGCGGCGCGACACTGACGAAGCGGTCGCTAGCCTGTCACTTCAGCCGGAACAGCAGCATGCATCCGGCGGGCATGGCTTCGGGCGTGCGCCCCCAGAGCGGCCGGAAGTCGAGCGTGATGGCCTGGTCGCTTCGGCCCTGCGACGTGGTCATGCGCTGCGACAAGCCGACGAAGTAGTAACTGCTGATCGCGATCCAATCGCTCTCGGGGCTGGGCTGGCCGCCGACATAGGGGATGTAGTCGATGCCGTAGACAGCCGGGTCGGCGGTGCCGTGGTACGCGAGATTGATCTTCGTG
>JADLGX010000178.1 GCA_020849095.1 Candidatus Eiseniibacteriota bacterium | reverse complement strand
GCGCTCGGCGCGGCCGTGCAGGCGGTGCTCGGCGCGGCGCTGGAACTCAAGAAGTCCCCGCTGCCGGAGGACGGGCCGTGACGCGCACGACGTGGGTGCTCGCGGCGCTGGTGCTCGGCCTGTTCGGCTACGAGGGCTACACGCTCGGCAACTCGGCCGAGGGCGACACGATTTCCGAGGTGGTCTGGGCGCTGTCCGACCGTTACCCGGTGCTGGTCCTGTTCTTCGGGATCCTCTACGGACACTGGTTCTGGCAGCGGAAACGAGGCGGCAATGGCTGACGACGTGATCACGCGGGCACTCGAGCGCCGCACGGTGGAGGGCGCCGCGCTGCGGACGGCCATCGACGCGTTCAGCCTCAAGGGCGACGAGAAGGGCAAGGCCATCCTCGTGGCGAACCGCGACGGCGTGACGCTCGGCGTGGTGGTGCTCGTGGGCTCGCGCGTGCAGCTCAAGGGCGGGCTCGAATGGGCGGCCAAGGACGGCCGCGCGAAAGAGGTAACGGCGTCCGTGGTGGCGTCGTGGTGATGCGGACTGGGAAGCCGGGCGGTGTGTTGCCGGCCGGTGTGCGCATCGGATCGGGCGCGGCGGCTAGTCCGCGCTCGGTTCGTCATGCTCAGGGGGCGACGATGCGACGACTGATGGTGGGGCTGGCGCTGGGACTCGCGCTCATGACGAGCGCCAGCGCGCAGACGGACCCGCGCACGCTGCCGTTGGTGCAGTCCGGCGATCTGACGCTCGTAGGGAGCTTCACGCTGCCCGCGAACGACCGCAAGGGCGCCCAGATCGAGTACGGCGGGCGCGCGCTCGGGCTCAACGAGGCGGGCACGGAGCTCTACTTCTCATGTATCGGCGCGTGGGGCATGGTGCGTGTGACGGTGCCGAGCGTGCTCGACGGGCGTCAGGCGTCCATCGTGGAGGACTGCGCGGGGCCGTCGAACCTCTCGTCGATCACGGGGGATGCGGGCCTCGGCTCGGTGTTCTGGTGGCAGGGCACGATGTACGTCACCGGGTTCAGCTACTACGACGCGGGGAACGCGGCGGCGGCCTCGCACTGGAAGGGCGCGAGCTGGGCCACGCTGAGCGGGCCGGTGCGCGTGAGCACCGCGATCAACCCCGGCTGGCTGGGCGGCTACATCGGAGAGATTCCGGCCGAGTGGCGGCCCCTGCTGGGTGGCCCGCTGTTCCTGTCGCTCCATAGCCTGTCGATCATCTCGCGCACGTCGAGCGGCCCCGACTTCACGCCGTTCGATCCGGCCACGATGAAGGCGGCCACGCCGCTGCTCGGCTACGGCCTGAGTGAGCTGGCGGCGGATCAGTCGGTCAACCCCGTGTGGAATCGGGCGTCGCGGGGCTTCGGCGCGATCTTCCCGCGTGGCACGGGCTCGGTGCTCTACCTGATGTCGCACGGCCCCGACGATTACTGGTACGGCCCCTCGCCCTCGCCTACGGGCAAGACGGACCCGCTCAACCCCTACCAGGGCGAGCACGCGAGCCGCTACATCCACCAGATCCTCGCCTACAAGGCCAGCGATCTGGCCGATGTGAAGGCGGGCACGAAGACGGCGAACAGCCTGCGGCCCTACGCGCGGTGGGAAGTGCCGGGGCTGTCGGCGCCCGGCCGTGCGGGTCAGCCTGCCGTGGCGTACGACGCCGCCAAGGGCCTCGTCTACGTGTCGCAGTGGCCGGGCGCGGGCAAGAGCGGCCCGCAGACGGTGCACGTCCTCAAGGTGAACGTGGGCAGCGTTCCGCCGCCGAATAACCAGCCCGTCGATTGCGTTGGCAGCTACGGCGCATGGACGCGCCAGCCGAACTCTGAGAGCGCGTGCAGCGCGGCAGGCTCGCGGACGTTCATCGAGTCGCGGCTGTTCACGGTGGTCACGTCGCCGGCCAACGGTGGCGCAGCCTGCCCGGCTTCGCCCGAGTCGCGCACCAGCACGGAAGCCTGCACGCCGCCGCCCGTCGATGTCTGCGCGGCGTCGCCGGTCGTGGTGTCGGTGTCGTCGTGGCCGGGCAGCGCGGAAGGCGCGCGCTCGGGCTCGTGGTCATGGTCGGTCGCCGGGGCGGTGTCGACGCTGGCCGAGGCGCGTTGGACCTACACGGGCGGGCGGTCGTCGCGGTTGACGGTCACGGATTCGCGCGGCTGCGCCGGATCGGCGGTGCGCTAGCGATGGCCGGCGCGTACGTCCAGCACGTCACGGACTACACCGGGGGCAACACCGCCCCGGCGTTGACGGGCGTCGTCGGCGGGAACGCGCTGATCGTCGTGAACTACGCGAACGGCGGCGGCACCGACCCGACGTCGGTGTCTTCAGGCGTCGATGGCGCGCTCACGAAGGTGTTCAGCGGCAACGACGGCGGCTCGGGCCAGATGTCGGTCTACCTGAAAACCGGCGTGACGGCGGGCTCGCACACGGTGACGGTGAACAACGGCGGGAATGCCATCAATACGGTCCTGCTGGAAGTCTCGGGCCTGTCGGCCTACAGCAGCGCCGCCACGCTCAAGAGCAATTTCTCGGCGGGCGCGTCCAGCAACTCCCTGACGCCCGCGACCGGCGATTACATGCTCGGGATCATCGCCAACAACAACAGCGACAACATTAACGCGATGTCCACGTTCACCGAGCGGGCGGACATGGCCGCGGGGCGCGGGTTGGCGGTCGGGGACTACACCGCTCCGTCCACGTCGGGCGTTTCGGTCGGCGGCACGCTCTCGGGCGGCTCCGGCTTCTGGCTGGCTGGCGTGGTGTCGTTCACGGTGTCGGGCGGCGGCGGTGGCGCGAGTGGTCATCCGACGACGAAGCGCTGGGGCGGCGTGCCGGGCATGCGGATCGGCGGGGCGTCCTTCGGGCAGGGATGGGTGCATTAGATGGCGTCACCCCTTCTTGTATCTGCCCCTGTGGCCTCTCGGCCGAGTCGCCGCGTGAATCCGCAAATGCTCGGAAGCCGTGACGATTTGCAGGTTGCTCGGGGAGTTGTTCAGGGTGTCCCCGTCGATGTGGTGGACGTGCTCATCAGACCGCAACTGCCTGTGGAGAAAACGAGCCATCACGATTCTGTGCTCCGGCTCGTAGGTTCGCGTGCCGACAAGAACGAACCGATAGCCGTCCTTGATGTACTGGCCGACGAAGATTCTGGTCCGCACCGGGGCGCCGTTGCGCCGCCTGAGCGCGTAGTGGTTCCCGCAGAGCCCTTTGGCGACAGGTCTTCCGGGACATCCGTCCACGGCGCAATTCGGGTCGAGCTTGGGGGTTTTTCTGGTGGTCGACGGGTCGCCGTGACGGTACCAGCGCTTGTAGTGGAGGCGACACCATTCCGAGTTGGCTCGGTCGGTGCGCTTGCATCCTTCTACAGAACATTTCCAATTCATGACGGGAACGTGTATCACATTGGAGAAGTAGATGGCAAGCACGGACGCTAGGCCGATCCCTATCAAGAACACGGCGTTCCGCGCTGTCTTCCCCCTGTTGGACGCGGATGGGGATTTAGTGACCGGCGCCACGGGCCTCGACTCAGAAGTGTCGAAGGACCAGGGCGCGTTCTCGGACTGCACGAACGAGGCGACCGAGATCGCCACGTCGAGCGGCCTGTATTACCTCGACCTGACGAGCACGGAGATGAACGCCGATTGCGTGGCGGTCATCGTGAAGACGTCCACGTCTGGCGCGAAAACGACCGTGCTGGTGTTCTACCCGCAGGAAAGCGGGGACATCAAGGTTGACATGCAGAGCGTGGCCGGCACGTCGCAGACGGCGCGCGACATCGGTGCGAGCGTGCTGTTGTCGTCTGGCACGGGCACCGGGCAGGTCAGCCTGTCGAGTGGCGCGGTGCTGTTGCAGGCGACGCAGACGGGCGTGACGATTCCGACCGTCACGACGCTGACCAACGCGCCGAGTGACTCGTCGGGCGTCACGACGCTGCTGTCGCGGCTGTCGTCGGCGCGGGCGGGCTACCTCGACAACCTGAGCGCGGGCGCCGTGGCGCTGGCCTCGACGTTCACCGGGATCACGTCGCTGGCGCAGTGGCTCGGCCTGCTCGCCGGCAAGCAGACGGGCAACAGCACGGCGCGCACGGAAGTGCGGGCGACCGGCGCCGGCTCGGGCACGTTCGACGAGACGACGGATTCGCTCGAAGCGGCGCGCGACAACGTGGGCACGGCGGGCGCTGGCCTGACCGCGGCGGATGACGCGGTGATCACGGCGGTCGGCGCGCTGCCCACGGCGAACGCCATCGCGGATCAGGTATGGGACGAAGTACTGAGCGGCCATCTCACCGGCGGTTCGACGGGCGCGGGCTTGAACGCCGCGGGCTCGGCGGGCGATCCGTGGGCAACCAGCCTGCCGGGCGCGTATAGCGCCGGCACGGCCGGCAAGATCCTCGGGGACAACCTGAACGCCACGGTCAGCAGCCGCGCCACCCAGACGTCGGTGGATGCGGTGGACGACCTGATCGACACCGAGATCGCGGACATCCAGTCCCGCCTGCCGGCGGCGCTGGTGGGCGGGAAGATCGACGCCAACGTGGGCGCCATCAGTGGCGACACGGTGGCGGCCGACAATCTCGAAGCGGCGGCGGACGGCACCGGCTACAACCTCGGGGGCGGCGCCGTCGTGGCGGCCAGCGTGACGGCCGGCGTGACCGTGACCACGAACAACGACAAGACGGGCTATAGCGTCGGCAGCGGCGGCATCGGCGCGTCGAGCTTCGCGGCCGGGGCCATCGACAGCGCGGCGATTGCGGCCAGCGCCATCGGGGCGAGCGAGCTGGCGCAGGATGCGGCGCGCGAGATTGCCGATGAAGTGCTCGACCGTGACATCGCGGGCGGGGCCTCGGGCGGCGCGCGCAACGTGCGGTCGGCCCTGCGGCGGCTGCGTAACCGGGCGCGCGTCTCGGGCGGCACGGCGACCATCTACCAGGAAGACGACACGACGTCCGCGTGGACGGCGGCCGTCACGACGACGGCCGGCGATCCGGTCAGCGAGGTCGATCCGGCATGAGTCTGACGATGCGGCGAGCGGTGGCGGCGTGGCTCCGGCGACTGGCCGCGTGGGTAGATGTCCCGGTGGCGGTGACGCCCGATCCGGTGGCGGCCCGCGTGCGCGCGCTGGTAGATGAGGCGGACGCGCTCGACGCGCCCGGCCCCTACAAAAAGTGGATGGTCGTCGCGGCCCGGATGCAGAAAGAGCACCCCGAGCTGGCGGCGTCGGCGATCAACCTGCTGATCGAACTCGCGGTGGCGGCCCGTGCTGGCGCTCGCTGATCCGCTGGAATCGAGCTGGACGAGCGCGGCCTCGTCTGGCCCGGTCGCTCAATCGCCCCGGCCGTCCCGCTATCGCGGCGGCCATCGCGTCAACTACTACCACCCGGCGCTGTGGCTTGTGGCGTGGGTGTCTTGGAGGGTCTTCGCATGATTCGGCATCACGTCCTCACGCTCGACGGCACCGCGCAGCAGCTCAGCGCGGTCACGGGCGCGCTCGGGTTCGGCATCCGCACGATCAGCTTGCAGCCGGCGGGGGCCAACGGCAATCCGATCTACCTCGGCGGCCCGGCGGTGTCCTCGACCGACTTCGGCGTGCGGATGGAGGCGGGCGCGGCCGGCGTGCCCCCGGCGCCGTTCGTGCTGGGCGAGTACCCGACCGGCTGGGCGCAGTTGGCCGAGTGCTACGTGATCGGCACCAGCACGCAGAAGCTCCACATCCTCGTGGACTACGCGGTCTAAGCGATCTCCGTCCTAAAATCCGTGGGAGTGGCCGAATTTCTTAGGAAAATCGGCCCCTGCCCGTGGCTACGAACCAGGAGGTCGCACGTTCGAATCGTGCAGGGCGCACCAACCTTCCCCCGTAAAACGTAGGCGTTTTGGGCTACTTCTGGCCGGAGGCGCGTCCGCGTGCCAAGTGCGGCCGCGCGGACATTGGCGGGCGTTTCGGGACACTTCCACGATCCTCCGTGGTAGCGGCCCGTGGTAGGAAACTGTCGAGCGTGACGACGGCCGCCGCCACCCGCGCCGACACTCCCGCACGCGTATAACGGTCGGTGGTGCTGGCCTGCCGGTGCCTGAGCATCGCTTGGGCGGCCGTGCGGTCCCCGGTCGCCAGCAGGACCGCCGTCCCGAACGAGTGCCGCAGGTCATACGGCCGGGCGTCGTCCCGCACCGGCCACGGCTCGCGCGTCTCGGCCTCCCACCTGGCACGCGCGACGGCCAGCGCCCGCCGCCATGACTTCGCCATCGAGCGCGTCCCGAACGGCCCCCACGCGCCCGCGTCCGCGAACGCGCGCAACGCCGCGACGCCCGGCGCGGTCAGCGTGTGCCATGCGCCCTCAGCCCCGGCGCCCTTCACGCGAGCGCCGATCCACACGCGGCGCCGGGCGAGGTCCACATCACGCGGGGTCAGCTTGCCGACTTCCGACTGGTGCATCCCGGTAAACGCCATGACGGCCAGCCGGCACTTCGTCAGGTTCACGGTGGGCCGCGTCTGCCCGCGCACCGGCCGGCCACGGTCGGGCAGCGCGGCGAGGATGCGGCCGATCACGTCGTAGTCGATGCCCCGCGGGTCGTCGTAGCGCACGCGTGGCCCCTTGACGCCGCGGGCGGGGTTGCGCGCGTCGGCGCCGTCGAGCGTGACGTACACCCACCCGAGCAGCCGGCGCAGCTCCCGGCACGTCTTCGGGCGGTAGCGGGCGGCGAAGGTCGCCAGCCCCATCTTGACGTGCAGCGGCGTCACGGCGCCGCGGTGGAGCGCCCCGAGCGTGGTCGGCGTGCCGATCGCCTCGGACTCGTGCGCGCTAGTCGTCGCGTCAAGGAGGGCGGTCACGGGGTGATCGAAGGCCGCCGCGATGCGATGCAGCGTGTCGAGGTCCGCGTCGAACTCCCCGTCGAGGTAGCGACTCATCCACGCCTGCGCGCGGCCGATGTCGCGCCCCAGGTCGGCCTGAGTCCGCCCAGACGCCCGTAGCCAGCCCACGATTCGGCGTCTCGCCGTGTCGTCAAGTTTGCCCACAAGGGCGGAGTCTACCCGCTGAAAATACCGTCTTGACATGGTGTTTCCGAATCGGTATATTCACTTTCCGTGAGCCGTAAACCTAAGACTCTTGCAGCGTATCTGGCGGCGACGAAGACGACACAGGCCGCATTCGCTGGTCGCCTCGGCGTGACCCAGGCGGCTGTGTCGAGATGGCGACGAGGGCGGCGGGTTCCTTCGTTGGCAATGGCGGTGCGAATTGCCAGGGCGACGGGCATCCCCGTTGATTCGCTTCTGGCGGTTGGGAGGTAGCGTCGTGAAGTTCAGCAAGTGCAACGGCGAGCAGGCGGACGCTCTCCCGGTAGCGGCGGCGGTGGAGCCGGGCGGCAGCCGTGAGGCGTCGCACGCGGTCAACGAGTAGGGGCTGCATCATGGCCACCACTCTCGGCGCAACGGCTCTCGCCACGCATCACGAGACACTTGCGGACCGCCTTCGCCTGCCGCGTCCGGTGGTGGCGAAAGCGGATCTGAAGAAAGTTCAGAAGCAGGCGGCGTGGAAGGACGACGCCGACACCACGGCACTCTGCATCCAGCTCGCGCGCAAGTCGCGGAAGGAAGCGGCGGCGATGGTGGGGCTGAGCGAGGCGCAGTTGTCGGCGCAGCTCGCGGGCATCGAGCGCCCGCAGTCAGAGCTGTTCCGCGCGCATGACGACCTGCGGGGCCGCTGGCAGATCGCGCACGCGATCCTGCATCCCGAAGAGTCCGACGTGGCCGTGACGATCACGGTCAAGCAGGCGCTGGCGGTGTCGCGATGATCCGCCGCATCGAGTACGCGAACGAGGGCTACACGCGCACGGCCGTGATCGTGCCGCACGACGGCCCCCGGAAGTGGTGCGTGATGCTCGGTGATCGGGCCACCGCCTCGGCCCGTGTGCAGTACGCCCAAACGATGACGCAGTGCCAAGCGTGGGCGCGGGCGTGGATGAAGACCGACAAGCAGGCGGTGCCCTGTGGCTGAGCGCCTGCTGACGCTGCCCGCCGTCGCGGACATCTACGACGTCTGCCCGCGCACCATCCGCCGGATGCTCAAGCGCGGCGACGACACGTTGCCGCTCCCGGTGCGCACCAAGCCCCGGTTCAAGTGGCGCCAGTCGGACATCGACGCGCGGCTGCGGCGGCTGTCCCTGGTGGACGAACTCAAGGGGGAACGCGATGCGCGTGCATGACCGGGGCTCGCGGATGTTCGGCGCGCTCTTTCAGATCGGATGCGTCGAGGCGCTGCTTATCGGGCTGGTCGCATGGGTGTTCCTGTGCTGACCGGCGAGCAGCTCGTGCTGTGCGCGGGGCTGGTGCTGGCGTCGGGCGTCTGCTGGGTGACGGCGGCGCTCTACGACACGCGGCGGATTGGGGCGGCGATGGCCGCTGGGGCGGTGGTGGCGAGCTGGGCCGGGATCGGTTGGCTCGCGTGGAGGGCGCTGTGAAGGACAACACGATGACGGTGACGCGAGAGATTGCGGAGAAGGTGCGTGACACGGTGGCGGCTGGCCTGTCGAGTGGCATGGGGAAGCCCATCCCTGGTCAGATGTGCGTTGAGGCGGCGGTGTGCTACGCGATGGGCCTGCCGCACAGCGATAAGCCGACGTGCGTGAGCCCGGCGATCCGGTCGCTCAAGATCGCGCTGAACGACAAGGCGTGGTCGTCGCCGCAGGCGCGGGCGAAAGGGTTGGCCCGTCTGGCGCTGGTGCAGCTCGGGAGCGCGGGTGCCGTGGACGACCGCGAGTTCACGCGGCGCGTGGCCGGGATGACGATCCGCGTGTTTGTGCCACAGGCGTTGCGCGCAGCGGCAAAGCGCGTCCCCTCGCACGCGGAGAAGCTGGAAGCGGCGGCGGTCGCTTGTGAGCGCGATGGTGACGCGGCGAGCGCCCGCAAGGCGCGAACCGCCGCCGCCGACGCCGCCTACGCCGCCGCCGCCGCCGCCGCCTACGCCGCCTACGCCGACGCCGCCGCCGACGCCGCCGCCGACTCCGTCGCCGCCGCCGCCACCGCCGCCGCCGCCTACGCCGCCGCCGCCGCCGACGCCGACGCCGCCGCCGCCGCCGCCGCTCGCACGCGTGACCGCGTGCTCGCGGACTTCGCGGAGCGCGTGGTGCAGATTCTGGTGGCGATGGATGCACCCGGCGCGCAGTGGCTCGACCTGTCCCCGCTGGAGGTGGCGCTGTGATCCGGGTGCGACTCGTGACGATGGCCTCGCCAGTGCAGGCGGGGGTGGTGGGGCTGCTGCTGGGCGCGTGGCTGCTGGCGCTCGGCCTGACCGTGCAGGCGGTGCTGTGATGGCCGAAGTTGTCGATGACGCGATGCTCGACTCTCGGCCGTTGGCTAAGCGCGGCCCCGCGCCGAAGTGGAAGTTCTTCGTTGATGGTCGAACGTGGCGGCTCACGAAGGGCGAGGACTTCAACCAGTTCGATACCGCCCGGCAAATGCTGTCGAGGGCCACACGTAAAGAGGGCATGACGGTCCGCTCGTCGCGCGATGGAGACGTGCTCTACGTGCGCGCCTACAAGCGGACCGAGCCGACGCGATGAGCGCCCGCATCCTCGACCACCCGACCAAGCGCGAGCACGAGTCCGATCTGGACGGCCTCGCGTTCCACCTGGCCGACCTCGCGGGCGACGACTGGCGCACGCTGACCGCTGACCGCCGCGCACAGCTCCGCGTGATCGCGCAGTTTGCGACGGCCGCCGCCGTGGAGACGCGCCGTGCTTCCTGACCGCTGGGGCTCCGACGCCGACTACGACAGCGCCCACGGCAACGATTGGTCGCTGGACCTCGCGCGGGAGGACTGGTGCGAGGCGCACCAACAGCGCGGATCAACGTGTGGCCCGTGCCACGCGGAGGCAATGGACGACGCGGAGGCGGACTTCTGGGCCGCCACCACGCCGGAGCAGGACGAACAGATGGGTGCGGACTTGGCCGCGCGATTTGGAGGATGAGGCTATGAAGGCAGGCGATGTGTTCAAGGGTTCGTATCTCAAGGCGGATGACTTGCAGAACCGCCGAGTGCGCGTGGTGATCGACGACGTGACGATGGAGGACATCGGCCACGACGACAAGAAGGAGCGCCGGGCGGTGGCGCACTTCGCTGGCAAGGACAAGGGGCTGGTCCTCAACAAGACCAACTGGAACATCCTCGAAGAAGTCTGCGGGTCGATGGACTCAGACGACTGGCGCGGCTTCGGCGTCACGCTCTACGTGGCGAAGGTGGACTACCAGGGCAAGCGCGTCCCGGCCGTGCGCGTGAGCGACCAGCCCGGCGACACCACGCCGCCCGCGGGACGCGAGCGCGAACCCGGCGACGACGACGCGCCGATCACGGCCGACGACATCGGATTCTGATCGTGGCGATCATCGTCGATTGCGAGACGCTGGCGATTGAGGGGGCCGAGGCGTTGACCGAGCCGGTCAGTGCCCCGGTGAACTACAAAGACCCCGAGAAGATCGCCGCCTACATCGCGGAGAAGCAGCGCGACCAGATCGAGAAGGCCGCGCTGTATCCCTACACGAGCCGCATCATCGCGCTCGGCTACTGCTACGAAACCGACGAGGTGAACCGCGTCGAGGTCATCAACAACGAGGGCCGTGAAGCCACGGTGCTGCGCGAGTTCTGGTCGGCCGTGGTCGGCCCCTCGGGCAACGTGCTGCCGCTGGTGACGTTCAACGGCCGCGCCTTCGATCTACCGCTGCTGATGGTGCGCTCGCGGCTGCTGGGCGTGCCGAACGCGCCCGAGTTGAACGTCGACCGCTACCGCTCGCCCCATCCCGACCTGCTGGACATCCTGACGTTCCGGGGCGCGCTGCCGGCGCGGTCGCTGACCTGGTTTGCCACGCGGTTCGGGCTGAACACGTCGGACGCGTTCAGCGGGCGCGAGATTGCCCAGCTCTACGAGGACGGCAACTGGGACGCCATCCGTTCCCACTGCGACAGCGATGTCACGTTGACGCGGCAGCTCGCGGAGCGGCTGGGCGTGGTGCGGCGGCGGCCGGTGGTGGCCGCGGCGGGAGGGCCGTTCTGATGGCGATGCAGAGCTATGCGGTGGTGTGGGACGGCACGCGGGCGAGCGCCAGCGGAACGCCCTACCTGGCGGCGGAACAGTTCACGCCAGCGCCGGGCGCGGCCACGCCCAAGCCGATCGCGCACGGCATCTCGGCCTGCGTGCTCGATTGGCTGGAATCGCTCGGGCCGGCGACGGTGCGCGAGCTGGCCGATGGCATCGGCCTGAACACGTTCCAGATCAACAGCGCCATCCTCACGCTCAAGAAGCGCGGCGCGGTGGTGGTGGTCGACCAGCGGCGCGTCATCGTTCGGAAGTTCGGCGCGCGGCTGGTGGCGGTCTACGGGGTGCCGGCATGAGGCTGCTGTGCCTGCCCTGCTACGAGCGCGGGAAGCGCGTGCCGGCCGTGGGCGTGGCCGACGCCATCCGCTACGGCGTCTCGGCCCGGTGCGCGGACTGTAACGAGGCAGCCGGCGAGGCGCGGGACGCGGCCGACTTCGCGGCGTTCCACGGCGGCGGCTACGTGACGGCGGCCGAGCGTGAGGTGATGGCGAGGGCGGCGAAGTGAGCGCGCGGACGCTCATCACCGTGACGGTCGAGGCGTGCCCCTGCGGGCGCGTGCCGCTCCATCCTGTCGAGCGAGCGAAGTGCCCGAGGTGCGGCCGGGTGCCGCCCGTGCGCGTGACCCGAGCGGGCGACGAGCCCATCATGGCCCGCGTCGAGTGGACCGTGGAGCGTGCGTCGTGAAGGAACGCGCTGAGATCCCGGAATGGGAAGTGACCATCGACGCCGAGGGCCGCGTGTCGTTCGCGCACCCCAAGCAGGCCCGCGCGTGGCTCAAGCACAAGCACGCCGGCGAGGTGCTGGTGGCGCAGTTCTACCCGCACCGCACGAAGCGCAGCGACCGCCAGAACCGGGGCGGGCACGCGCTGTTCTCCGAGTGGCTGCGCCACAAGGAAGGGTGGACGCTCGGGTCGCTCAAGCTCTACGCGCTCGGCCAGTGCTTTGGCTATTTGGAAGTGGCGCATCCGGTGACGGGCGAAGTGCTGCTGTTCCCGGCGAAGCCGCACACCTCCGAGCTGTCGATGGGCGAGTTCTGCGAGCTGATCGAGTGGATCTTGGAACACGCCGCCGAAGAGGATGGCGTGGCGCTCGTCGCTCCAGACGAATACCGCCGGCAGCGTGAGGCGCTGGCGAAGCGCGAAGCCAGGAAGGCCATGCGCGAAGTCGCTTGACATGCGCTAGAACGCATGTAGAATCACTGGCGGCGGGATAGGGTATGCAGCCCGAACAGGTGTTCCACCAACACCTCTCCCGCCGAACTTCTCTCCTGGTGGCCGCGTTGGTGGACGCGGGCAATCAGAACATCCACCGTTGGCGAGCCCGCAGCCGGAAGGCGGGATCACGCACGGTAACGGACCGTGATGCATCACCCAAGAGCGGACTCGGGAGCATTTTTTGGGGCCAAGTTTCTCTCCCCCGCGACCTGATAAGGGACCACGCACCGGACGTGGGCTTGAACGATCACCCGGCACCGTTGGGCACGGCCATTCGCTTTCTTGCTGACAAAACAGGTCATCAGGGAAAGAGAAAAAGGCCCCGCTTGGAAAAGAAAAAGCGATGACGCACGACGCGACGTTCGAACAGTTCTGGCGAGCCTACCCGCGCAAGGTGGCGAAGTCCGACGCCCGCAAGGCGTGGGAGAAGGCCGCGCGCATCGAGCCCGACCTGCTGGCGCTCTGCCTCGCCGCGCTGGCGTGGCAAACCCGCTGCGAGCAGTGGACGCGCGACAGCGGCCAGTTCATCCCCTACCCGGCCACCTGGCTGCGCGGGGAGCGGTGGACCGACGAGAACCCCGTGGCGGCGCGCGAGGCGGCGCGTGCCGCGCAGGAGGCCGAGGATCGGGAATTTCACGCACGGCGCCGGGCGCGTATCGACGCCGAGGACGCCGCCGCTCGGGCGCGTGCGGACTTTCGGAGGGTGGGCTAGTGGCGTGGGCCATCGCGGGCGCATCGAGCGCGTGTAATCGCTGCCGGCGGGTGCTGGCGGCGGGCGCGCGGGTGTTCTCCGGCGAGCACACCCCGGCGAAGTGGTGCCTCGACTGCGCCGCCGAGCTCGGGTTGGACGGCGGCCCGGCGCTGGGCGAGATCGCGCCCGTGGAGCGTCTCGACGTGTCCGCGCTGGCAACGGCGGCCCCGGAGTTCGTGGCGGCCATGCGGCGGCTGAAAGAGACGGCGCACGCGGCGGCCCGGCCCACGCGGCGCGATGTCACGTTGCGCATCGTGGGGAGCGAATAGCCATGACCCAACCCGGCTTCGACTTCGCTGCCCCGTCTCCGACGCCCGTGCAGCGCCGCCACGCCGCCGCGGACCTGGCACTGGCGAAGGTGCAGCGCGAGCACGGCCGGCTCTGGCTCGAGCAGGCGTGCCACGCGATCGGGCTCTACGCGGTGCAGCATCCGCCCGGCTGGCTGTTCGAGGACGCGCGGGCGTGGGCGTGTGATCCGGGTGGGTGTGCGGTGCGGGAGCCCGCGAATCCGAAGGCGTGGGGCGGGGTGGTGCGTCGTCTGGTGGCGCGTGGGGTGATCGTGGCGACGGGATCGGTGCAGCGGAGCGCGTCGAACGCGTGCCCGAAGCCGACATGGAGGAGGTGCAACGGTGACGCTCGGTGAACTAAAAGAGCAGATCGACCAGATTCTCGCGCAACGCCCTGCGGCGGCCTTGTCGGTGGTGTTCGTGAGTGTATTCGACACCTACGGCGACGAGGACGAGCCTGTCGTGTCTACGGCCGGCGATGTGGGCGAGCCAACTCCGACGACGTTCGTGATCAGGGGGTAGCCGTGAAGAAGTTCAAGCGTAGCAAGAAGCCGGAGTTTCAGCACGCGTGCATCGTCCCGCTGTGCCCCGCTGGCGTGGCGCGCGAGGGCCAGCGGTGCGTCGTGCATCGGACGTGGACCAACGGGCCGCATGACGTGGCGTGCTGCCGCTGCCGACAGCCCATCGTCCACGGCGACCTGTGGCGGCTGCTCGACGCGAGCGACCCAGCCAGCGCGGTTCACGCGCCGTGCGTGGCTGACCGCGCGAAACCGCCGAAGGTGGAGCGCAAGACGTGGGCGCAGGGATCCGGGGCGCTCGGTCTGTGAGCAAGCCGCGCCCCCGTCTCGAACGCTACGAGCAAGCCGACGGCGTGAAGCTGCTGCGGATACTCGGCGCGGCCGTCTACGTGCTCGGCACGGTGCGGCCCCGTGGGGACCATCCTGGCACGCGGCAGACAAGCGGACTGCCGGATGTTCAGTGCTTCTTGCCGGCGCGCTTCGGCATCGGCGGCAAGCGGTTCCTCTGCTGGGAAGTCAAGAGCGCGGCAGGGCGGCTACGACCTGAGCAAGCGATCTTTCGCGACCACTGCAAGGCGGCCGGCGTGGCGCACGTCACGGGTGATCTGACCGCGCTGATGGCGTGGCTGGTGTCGGCGGGGTATCTCACGGCGGATCAACTGCCGCACGGGCGACAGGCCGCGGCGTGGCGGGCACGGGAGACGGAGGGGCGATGACGAAGCGTCTGCGTGTTGAGGGCGAGTCGTGCGCGACGTGCGTCTATTGCAGCGACTTCCGAGAGGCTGAGCCCGAGGAACCCGCGGGCTACTGCACGCATCCTGTTCAGGAGCCGCACAACGCCGAGTACGGCGGTTTCTGGACCGAGACCGACTCATGGTGTGAGAAGCACAAACTGCGGGCACGGGAGGGCGCGTAGATGGCGAAGAAGCAGATCAAGAAGCCGCCGAAGAACGCGGCAGTGCCCAAGGCGATCGACCTGATGGACGCGCTGCGTCGGGCGCTGGAGCCGAAGAAGGACGCTGCCGCCGAGCGGCGCAAGGGGGCGTGATGGTGACGCTTGCGGAACGATTCCGAGCGTGGCGACGCCGCCAGCGCGTCAAGGCGGGTCGGTGTCGCCAGTGTGGCCGGGCGAGGCGCACCGAGTCGGCGTTGTGTGGCCGTTGTCTCGCAGACAAGGCGCAGCGGATGCGCCGCTATCGGCTGTCGGCCGAGCATCCAAAGGGGGCGTGATGGTGACGCGGGAGCAGTTGCTCGCGCAGTGGGAAAATCTCAGCATGGACGAGTCGTGGGTCAATCCTCATCAGCACATCGAGGACTTGATCACGGCTGGCGATAGGCTCGCCGCCGCCCTCGCGGCCGCTCCACCGGCCGATGAGGACGCGCCGTTCCGTGCGGCGTGCGATCGCATCAGGGCCGTGATGGGCTGGAAGCGTGACCCGCGAGAGATTGACGATCTCGTACTGGAGGCGCTGCGCCCGACGATTCCATTGGAAACGTTCGCGTCCGCCCCACCGGCCGCGCCCCCGGAGGATGCGCACGACAAGCCCGCGAAGGCCGACGTCTGGCATCTGCACGCCTACGTGGTGGACCATGCGGCCGACCACGACGACGACTGCCCCGGAGACGACACCTGCACCTGCTCGTTCAAGGCGCGTAATGACGCCGTGAGCCGCTGTGTGCGGTGGCTGATCGAGCACCCACGGGCGGCGTCCCCCGCGCCCCCGGACCCGCCGGGGCTACTGAGTCGCGGGCAGGCGCGGGCGATTCACATCATGACGAACGTGGCACACGGGAGGAATGGGAGGGTGCTGTTCGCGTGTGACGGACCAGACTGCCAAGTCTGCGCGGACCTCACGCTGTTGGCGCTGCCTCGGGCGCTGTCGCCGCTCGCCGCCCGCCATTCGGACCCGCCGGGGCTGCTGGCGAAGCTGCGGGAACGCGTCAAAGCGTGGCGCGCGATGGCGTCACTGCTCGACAAGGACGACTATCCATGCGGGATCGAACTGAGCGATTCACTCGACGAGTGCGCTGACCAGATCGATGAAATGCTGGCCGCCCACACGGCCGCGGACCCGCAGGCGAAGGATCCGAGGTAGCCATGAGCAGATCGAGCTACAGCGACGATTACGACGACTTCCCTGGTCAGTCGGGACTATTCCGGGCGAACGTGAGGCGCTCGATCCGGAGCGCACGAGGGCAGGCTCGGCTGCGCGAGTTGCGTGATGCGCTGCTGGCGATGCCCGTCAAGGAACTCAACGCCGACGTCTTCGTGGAAGGCGAGGCGTCAAACCCAGCCGTCTGCGCGCTCGGCCAGTGGGCGCTCACGAAGGCGGGCGGCGACGTCGAAGCCGCTCAGGAGATGGCCGGAGTTGATCCGGAATGCGACGAGTCGACCGCTGAGGCGCTGGCGGTTCACGGGTGGCCGAAGCTCGTCGTGCTCGAAACCATCTGCGAGAATGACGACGCGCGCCCGCGCGTCATCGAGGTCCACGGGCCGTCGATTCGGCCGTGGGACTACGGCTATCGCTGGGGCGGTGTCCGCTACGTCGTCCCTGAGACGCCAGCCGAGCGATACGCGCGGATGCTCGCGTGGGTAGAAGAGCGCATCGCGGCGGACCCGCAGACCGGAGGCACGCGATGACCGAGAAGCTGACCCAGTTCGACTACCTGCTGAACGCGATGGAAGCCGCCGCGCAGATGGAGAACCCAGCCGCCTACGGCTACGCCGAAAAGCGGCAGGCGCTCTACCGCTACGTGCGCGGGCTGGAGAACCGGCCGTCACCGTTCGCGCCCCCAGCGGACCCGCAGGCGATGCCGACGAAGGAGCAGCCGTGAGCTACCAGCCGGTCTACGGCTTCCCGTGCGTGTCGAACCCGCACGACTTCAGCCCGGACATCGAGTGCAGCTCGCCGGCTGAGATCGCCGCGCACAAGGAAGCGTGCCGCACCTGGGGCACGAAGGACCATCAGCCCAACCGGGGATGCTACAGCGAATACGACGCCGCCGGGACGCTGGTGAAGCACGTCACGCGCACGTCGTGGGGCATCGGCGTGAACCTGCTGCATTGCTGCGACGGCGACGGATGCAGTGAACCGCTCGACGACGACCTGATGACCTGCCACGACTGCGCCCGCGACTTCTGCCCGCACTGCTGGCCGTTACACGAGAAGGGACACGACGATGGACACGAGAACGGGTGACATTTACGAGCGCGGGGAGTACAACCAGTGGCCGACCTGTCGGAACACCGCGGCGTGCGAGCGCCGCGCCGAGACCAAGGCGCGATAAATGGCAGGCCATTCGCTGCGGTGGTCGCCTGCCCGGTTCGGTAAGACCTCGGCGCACTGCTCGTGCGGAACCGAGTGCCCGGCCGACACGCCCGAGCCGATTGGTCAGTGGTTCCGCCTGCATCAGATCGAAGCCATGCGCGGCGACTTCGACGAAGACGAGGAAGAAGACGACGTGCCCACGGGGGAGTTTCTACTGCTTGAAGGCGACGACTGCGGGATGAACCCGCAAGGTGACTGCGGGAAAGCCGGGTCCGAGGAATGCGAGTTTGGGTGTCCATATGGCCGAGTCAAACGCAACTGAACGCTTGGAAACGTGCGTCCGCCACCACTCGCGGACCTGTACGTGCGGGATCAACGAACCGCTGTGCCAGGAGTGCGGCCAGCCTACCCACTCGCCCGGCGACTGCTACGCGCCTGGCCGCGCCATGCGACCGCTGCGCGAGCCTGAACTGCTGTTGGCCCTGCGCGGCGAAGTGGCCAGCCACCTGACCTGCAAGCTGGCCGCCGAACATCTCGGCATCTCGGCCCAGTGGGCGGCCACACGATGAGGCTATCGCGAACCTCTCGGCGCGCATTCGGGCGCTCGACCAGCGCGGCAGCTTCAAGAACCTCCCGCGTCGGCCGACGAAGGGAGACGAGTAGCCATGCGTGTGCTGGTGGGCTGTGAGTTCTCCGGCGTCGTCCGTGAGGCGATGCGGGCTCGCGGCCATGATGCCGTGTCGTGCGACCTGCTGCCGGCTGAGGATGGCTCCCCGCATCACGTCCAAGGCGACGTGTTGGCGCTACTCGGTGATGGGTGGGACCTGGCGGTCTTTCATCCGCCCTGCACGCGGCTGACCGTGGCCGGCGCGCGTTGGTTCAAGGGCCGCGAGGCTGAGCAGGCCGAGGCGATTTCGTTTGCTGAACGGCTGTGGGACGCACCAATTCCGCGCGTGGCGTTGGAGAACCCGATCGGCGTGCTGTCCACGCGCTCGCGGCTCGGGAAGCCCACGCAGATCATCCAGCCGTGGCAGTTCGGGCACGGGGAGGTGAAGGCGACCTGCCTCTGGCTCAAGGGCCTGCCGCCGCTGGTGCCAACGGATATTGTGAGCGGACGGGCGGCGCGCGTGCATCGTCTACCGCCGTCGCCTGATCGTTGGAAGCTGCGGAGCCGGACGTATTTGGGAATTGCCGAGGCGATGGCTGACCAGTGGTCCGCGTCCCCGGCACAGGAGGGGCCGTAGATGACCGCCAAGCCCGCGAAGGGCAGCGCCCGGAAGGCGGCGCGGGCGGCCCGGCGGAAGATCGAGCGGGTCGAGCGTGCGGCGAAGCGGGCGGCCAAGGAGCGGGACGGCTGGCGGTGCCGGCGCTGTGGCTACACGTCGAGCGTCTGGCCGGTGGAAGCTGCCCATCTCGTAGATAAGCAAATGGGAGGCGACCACGGGCGCTTCTCGTGCGAGCGGCGGCATTTCGTGGCGCTGTGTCCGCCATGTCACCAGGGGCCGAACGGCATCCATTCCGGCCGGCTGCGGATGGTCTACGACCCCGAATCGATGGGCGATGGCGTCGTGTCCTTCGAGTTGCGCAATTAGATCTAGCGCATGTTGCGCGGTCTGGCGTATGCTGTCGCCGTGCCCGAGCGCCCGGCGGATCGGTTGCCCTACGGGGAGGCGTCGCAGCGTGTGCTTGACGCCTTGGAGTCTCCGACGAGCGTGGCGGGGGTGGCTTTGCATCTCGGGTGGGACCATGACCGCGCCCGGAGCTGGGTGCATCGGCTCAAGGGGATGGGCCGCGTGATCCGCGTGGGCTGGGAGAAGTGCCACCGCGGGCAGGCGGCCGGGACGTATCAACGCAAGGAGCAGATCCCGTGACGGTTGCGGACCACCTGCACGCCGCCCGGCAGGCGCACGACAAGTATCGCCGGGCCATGAGCGTCACCGCCGATGCCGAGGCCGTGAACGCCCACGCGCGGGCGGCGCTCGAGGCCCGGCTGGCGGCGCATGACCTCGACCCGGATCACAGCCATCCGGCGTGGGCGAGCGACCCGGCGCCGCATGACGCGCTCGTGGCGTTCTACCGGACGCGGCTCGGGGTGACGGCGTGAACACGAACGGGCGCATCTTTCCGGGCGCGTGGCCGGGCGGCGACAAGACGCGCCCCGGCATCATCGCTGCCGCGAAGGCGTGGTCCGACGACGTGGACCGGCGCGCGTTCGAACACGCATTGGCGTGGTTGCGCGAGCAGTGGCGGGCTGACAACTCGGCTCGCGTGCGCTCCGGCCGTGAGCGCCTGGGGGAGTGATGCGCGACCTGAGCGATGCGGACGTGTTGCTGTGGGCGGCCGTGCTCTGCTCCCTGATCTCGGTGGCCTGCTCGCTGACGTCGCTGGCGCTGTCGTTCCGGGCGCTGGGGGTGTGGTGATGGCCGAGTCGAAAACGCCTGCTGAACGCCTGCGGATGCTGTCCGATGACTACCAGGCGGCCATCACGCGGCTCTCCGAGTCCGAGCGTGAGGCGCTGCGGGCCGGCGCCGATGCGCTCGACCATCTGGCGCAGACCTGCGGGAACTGCCAGCACGCGCAGACCGAGGGCGCATGGATGGGCGAGGTCATCTGCTGGCCGCCGTTTGACGCCGGGGAAGCGACAACGCCCGTAGGCGCGTCCGCGCATCCGTTCACGGGCCGCAACATGCCCCTCGACGAACGCTGCAAGGGCTGGACGGCCAAGGAGCCGGAGGCGTAGCCGATGGCCCGCCAGACCTACGCCCCTCGTGGCGCCATCAAGAGCAAGCCGGACCCCAAGGCGCCCACCGACCCCAAGGCCGACGATCGGCCGCGCTGCACGGCCCACAGCCGCACCAGCGGGCAACGGTGCGCGCAGCCGCCCATTCGTGGCGGCACGGTCTGTCGTTTCCACGGAGGGTCGGCCCCCCAGGTCAAGCAGAAGGCGGCCGAGCGCCTGATGGCGTATCAGGACAAGGCCATCAGCCGCCTGTTCGAGCTGGCCGAGCAAACACAGTTCCCGTCCACGGCGCTGGCCGCCGTCAAGGACGTGCTCGACCGCACCGAGGGCAAGGCGACCGAGCGCATCGACATGAACGTGACGGGTGAGCTCTCGACCGTGCCCGCCAGACTGGCCGCGGCCCGCAAGCGTCTCGCGCAGAAACCTTAAGGAAAATGGCACCCGCCCACCGTGCGGAGACCGCCTCCGACGCCGACGAGCAAATCAACGCCGAGCTCGCCGACTTCGTGTCGCAGTTCTACGACGACCCGCTGGGGTTTGTCGTGGCCTGCTACCCGTGGGGCGAGCCCGGCCCGCTGGAGCAGTTCGACGGTCCGGATACCTGGCAGCGGGAGTGCCTGACGTGGATCGGGGAGCAGGTCCGCGCCCGGAAGTTCGACGGCGTGTCCCCGGTGGAGCCGCTCAAGGCGGCCATCGCCAGCGGGCACGGCATCGGCAAGTCCACGATGCAGGCGTGGCTCGTGAACTGGATCATGTCCACGCGGCCCTACTGCCGCGGCACGGTCACGGCGAACACGGCCACGCAGCTCGACACGAAGACGTGGGCGGCCATCCAGCACTGGGCCAAGCTGTGCCTCACGGCGCCGTGGTTCGAGATCAACTCGAACCGCTACTACTACAAGGGCCAGCGCGAGAACTGGTTCTGCGCCCCGCAGTCGTGCCGGGAAGAGAACTCGGAGGCGTTCGCCGGGCAGCACGCGGCCAGCTCGACGTCCTTCTACGTGTTCGACGAGGCCAGCGCCATCGCGGATGCGATCTACGACGTGGCGCAGGGCGGCGTGACAGACGGGGAGCCGATGTGGTTCCTGTTCGGCAACCCCACGCGCTCGTCGGGGGCGTTCCATCGCTGCTGCTTCGGGTCCGAGCGCCACCGGTGGAAGGTCTGGTGCATCGACTCCCGCGAATCGAAGTTCACCAACAAGACGCAGATCGCGGAGTGGGTGACGGACTACGGCGAGGACAGCGATTTCGTCCGGGTCCGCGTGCGGGGCCTGCCGCCGAAGGCTAGCGACCTCCAGTTCATCGGCCACCAGCTCGTGATGGACGCGCAGAAGCGGTCCGCGTTCACGCTGCCGGATGAGCCCTTGATTGCCGGGCTCGACCTGGCGCGCGGCGGGTCTGACGAGTGCGTGATCCGCTTCCGCCGGGGCATCGACGCCCGGACCATCCCGCCGATTCGCCTGACGGGCGAGCAGGCGCGCGACTCGATGAAGCTCGTCTCGATTGCGGCCGACGTGCTGGAGCGGCGCTTCGACGGCCAACAGGTGCGGGCGCTGTTCGTGGATGCCACGGGCGGGAGCATCGGCGGCCCGGTGGCGGATCGGCTGCGCCAGTTGGGGCATCGGCACGTCTACGACGTGCAGTTCGGCGGGGAGTCGCCGGAGCCCACGATTGCCAACATGCGCGCCTACATGTGGTCGAAGCTGCGCGATTGGCTGGCGCGTGGCGCGATCGACGCGTCCCCGGATCTCGAGATCGACCTCGTGGGGCCGGGCTACGGCCACGACAAGCAAGACCGGCTGCTGTTGGAGTCGAAAGAGTCGATGAAGAAGCGCGGGCTGGACTCGCCGGACGACGGCGACGCGCTGGCCCTGACGTTTGCGCAGGTGGTGGCGCCCAGGCCGGCCGCGCCTGTGGCGTCGAACGTGCGGCCGAGCGCGTGGGGGTAGACGATGAGCCGTGACCAGCGCACCGCGACCGGGGAGCGCCACCGCGGCCCGTGCGGCAAGACGCGCTACCACAGCGAGCACGCGGCCAAGGCGGACATCCGGGCCATGCAGCGGGCGGGGAAGTCCCGCACCTACGAGGGGCGGCTGCACCCCTACGTGTGCAAGGAATGCCGGGGCTGGCATGTCGGGCACACGCAGCAGTACGACTATCGGTAGGAGGACACCGTGCCGACCACGGTGCCGGCGCTCGCGTTCAACCGGCACGCGTTCGTGTTCGCCACGCGCAGCTTGCCGCCGCCGTTGACCTGCGCCCGCGTAGGCGACCGTCTGGTGTTCAGCCCAGACGTGTTCGGCGCTACCGACGCCCAGCGCTTACGCGCCTACGTCGTGATGGCCGAGGCCGAGAAGGCGGCGCTTGACGCGTCGTGGCGTGGCCGCACGTTCATGCGTCCTAGCGCGTAATTCCTTGCCTGTCGCATGGCCGCGCCGCACGATGGGCGAGCATGGCCGACGACCGCGACGCCGACGACCGCGACCCAAGCGACACGGGCGGCGACACGCAGGCCAAAGAGCTGCGCGAAGCCTTCGTCGAGGATGACGCCCGCTGGGACGACATCCGCAAGGCCCGCCAGACCGACATCACCGCGCTCGGCCCTGACTCCACCTGGGACGAGAACGACCGCGAAGATCGCAAGGCCGCCGGCCGCCCCTGCCTCTCGTTCGATGAGCTGGGCCAGTACGTCAACCAGCTCGTGAACGATGCGCGCGAGACGAACCGCGCGATCGAGGTCAACCCGGCTGGGGATGCTTCGACGGCCGGCGTCGCCCGGCTGGTGGGCGACCTGATCCGCCAGATCGAGCGCAAGAGCAACGCGCAGCTTGCCTACACGGCCATGTTCGAGAACGCCGTGTCGGGCTCGTATGGCTTCCTGCGGGTGCTGCCGCGCTACGTGCAGCAGAAGGTGGGCGAGGCGCCCACGGCCCGCGCGTTCGACCAGGAACTCTTCATCGACGCGATCCCGAATCCCGATGTGGTGGTGCCCGGCCACTTCATGAAGGCGGATTTCAGCGATTGCACGCGCATGTGGACGCACGAGTCGTTCAGCGAGCGCGAGTTCAAGCAGCGGTTCGGCAAGAAAGCCACGACGACCAGTCTCGACGTGATCGCTCGGACGGGTGGCCCGAAATGGGGCGACGCAAAACGTACGTGGGTGCGTGAGTGCTGGGAGATCCGGTCGGCGCCGCGGACGCTGCTGCTGATCGACGGTGGCCCGAATGCCGAACCGCTGGTCGTCTGGGAAGACACCTACGAGGGTGAGCAGCCCGAGAACGTGCGCACGCGCGTGGTGGAGCAGCCGAAGGTCTACCAGTGCGTGACCAATGGCTACGAGGTGCTGGACGAGTTCAAGAACTGGCCCGGCCGCTACCTGCCGATCATCGGCTGTATCGGCAAGGTGCTGTGGACCGAGGACAGCCGCCAGATCCTCAGCCTGATCCGCAACGCGCTGGGACCGCAGCAGTTGTTCAACTACTACTGCACCAGCGAAGCGGAACTCGTGGGGATGACGCCCAAGTTTCCGTGGTTCTACTACAAGGGCGCGCTCGACCCGGTGAACGAGCAGGCGCTCAAGGACTCGAACCGTGTGCCGGTCGGCGGGATCGCCGTGGACCCCAAGCCCGAGGGCTGGAATCCGCAGATGGGGCCGATGCCGTTCCCGTCGCGGAACCCCTACGCGCCGCCGATTCAAGAGTTCGAGGTGGGCGCCGAGTCCACGCGCCGCCGCATCCAGTCGGCCACCGGGACGGGGTTCCTGCCGACCGACGCGCAGCGCGTGAACCAGAAATCGGGCGTGGCGCTCAAGGAAATCACCACCAGCGCGGCCAAGGGCGCGTTCCACTTCATCGACAACTTCGAGCATGCGCTCCGGCGCACGGGCGAGGTGGTGGTGGACCTGATCCCCTACTACTACGACCGGCCGCGGGACATCCATGTGCTCGGCAACGACCGCAAGCCGATCCAGGTGCGGATCAACGACAAGGCCGCCGTCCCGAAGGATAAGAACTACGGCACCCAGCCGCTCATGCTCACGCCCAACGTGGAGCTCGACGTCGCGTTGGGCACCGGCCCGAGCTACGACAGCGAGCGGGACAAGGCGTCCGAGTTCGCGGATCAGCTCGTGCAGGCCCGGCCGGAGGTGTTCGCGGCCATCGGCGGGGACGTGGTGCGCTTGAAGAACCTCGGCCCCGAGGGCGACAAGATCGCGGAAGTGCTCGACGCGCTGGCGCCGCCGCCCGTGCAGCAGCTCAAGGCGAAGGGGCAGGCCCCGACGCCGCGCGAGCAGCAGCTCGCGACGCAGCTACAGCAGGCGCAGCAGCAGATTCAGCAGATGTCGCAGGTGATGGCCGCCGACCAGCACAAGGAAGAGGCTAAGGCGCAGGCCGCCGGCCAGCTCGAACAGATGCGCGGCCAGACGCAGGCGCAGATCGAGCAGCTCAAGGCGGACCTGGCCGTCATGCTCGAAGAGATCCGCGGCAAGCAGAAGCTCGAACAGATGGACCGGCAGGCGGCTATCGACGCGGCCGACCGCGAAGACCAGCAGGCGCACGAGATGGCGCTGGCCGGCGCCGACGCGGCACAGTCCGTGCAGGCCGCCGAGACGGCCGCGTTGCAGGCGGACAAGCGCGCCATGTTCGGCAACGGAGCGCCGACCGCGTAATTGCGTGACATGCGCGAGGCCGCTTGCGATGCTGCCTAACGCATGGACAACGCCCCGGACTCAGGCGCCGTAGTCGCGGAATCGCCGACCGCCCCGGACTTCGCCGCGTTCGAGCGCGAGCAGAACGCTGCCGATCTCGACCGCTACACCCGTCCGACCGCTCCGGCGGCCGACCGTGCCGAACCGGCGCCCGATCTCGCGGACCCGCCACCCGCCGACCCATCGCCCACCCCGCCGAAGAAGAACCGCGACACGCGGATCGCGGAGCTGAAAGGCGAGAACGACGAACTCTCGCAGCAGCTTCGCACGCGTCGGATGCTTCGCGAAGAGCTGTCCAAGCTCGCGCCGCCCCCGTCGAACGAGACACCGGCTTCGAAACCGGCGACGGCGACGCAGGCGCAGGACTGGCAGCGCTACAAGGGCCATCCCGACGCCCCGCAGGTCGAGTCCTTCGAGTCGTACGAGGACTACCTCGACGCCCGCGCCGCGTTCATCGCGGATCGGCGCTTCGAGGATCGCGAGCGCACCGCCCGCCTCGACACCGAGTCGAAGCAGCGCGCGCAGTCCTTGCAGGACCGGATCACGGGGTTCCACGACCGCCTCCAGTCTGCACGCGAGTCCGATCCCGACTTCGAAGAGACGCTCAATCCCGAGCTGCTCAAGGTCGAACCGGCGTTCGCGCTGCCGCATGGCACGCCCATCCGCGCCCACAACGTGCTGGCACAGCACCTCGTGTGGTCGGACGCGTCCACGGCGCTGCTGACGCACTTTTCGACGCCCGAAGGGCAACAGGACTGGGCGCGGCTCTGCGCAAGCGAGACGCCCGCGGATCTGATGCTCGGCTTCGGGCGCTTGGAAGCGCGGTTCCTGGGCGATGTCCCGGCCAAGGCGGCACCCGCTGCCCCGGCCAAACCCGTATCCACCGCGCCGCCCCCGCCGACGACTGTCGGCAGCCGGGCGAGCGGCCCGATCGACCGCGCCGACAAGGCCGTGCGCGATCGGGATTACAGCGCCTACGAGGCCGCGGCTGACGCCGAGGATCTCGCAGTGCGCCGTAGGTAGCGATGGCCCACAATTACAAGAAAGTCTCCTGGGTAGCGATGGAGACGCTTCGGCAGCTCAAGCACAAGTCCGAAGTGTTCGCCGCGATGCGGCACGACCACGACGCCGAGTTCAAGAAGGAATTCGCGGTCGGGGACACGATCGAAGTCAAGATGCCGTTCCGCGCGGCGATCCGCGAGGGCATCGCGTATGCGCCGCAGAACGTGGATCGCATCACCACCACGATCACGGCCGACACTGTGATCGGCTCCGACATCGAGTTCGGCACCATCGAGAAGCTGCTCGACATGGAGCGCGGCAAGGAGCGCGTCAAGCGCGAGTACATCGACAAGATGTCCGCCAAGATGGCCGCGCACATCGATCTCCGCGCCGCCCGCTTCGCCTACAAGCACACCGGCAACATCACGGGCGTGCTCGGCACCAACCCGACCACGTTCGACGCCACCAGCGCCGCCGTGCGCCAGCGCTTCATGGAGCTGGACACCTGGGACAGCGAGCGGTTCCTGTTCATCCCGCCGGCTGTGTCGCGCGCCATCAAGGGTGGCAGCGACGGCAACCTGTCGCGCTTCGGCCCGGTCGAGGAAATCAAGCGCCTGTACAAGCAGGGCATCCTCGGCATGGCGGACGGCTTCGAGTTCTACGAGTCGAACAGCCTGGCCGACCACACCGCCGGCAACTGGGCGGGCTCGGTGTCGCTGGCCTCGGCGGTCGCCAACGGTGCGAGCGAACTCTCGCTGACCTGCACCACGGGCGACACGTTCAAGGAAGGCGACGCGATCGGCCTGGCGTCGGTCTACCGGACGAACCCGCTGAACGACGAGGTGACGAGCCGCGCGAAGACGATGACCGTCACCGTCGCGCAGGACGTGACCGGTGCGGCCTCGGCCGCCACCGTGCCGATCAAGGAGAAGCTCTACTTCTCCGGCCCGAACAAGAACATCGACAGCCAGCCGGCGGGCTCGGCCACCTGCACGCTGTTCCCCGACACCGCGTCGCCCAGCCAGAAGCAGGGCAAGCAGGGGCTCGCGTTCACCAAGGACGCGTTCGCGGCCATCTCGCTCCCGCTGCCGATGCCCAAGAACGAGGAAGAGGGCTACCAGATCACCGATCCTGACACCGGGATCACGATCTCGCTCATCACCTCGTTCGACTTCGAGGCGCGGAAGTGGAAGACGCGGCTGGACTGCCTCATCGGCTTCGGTCCGCTGCACTGCCTGAACGGCGCGTCCATGCGCATCCTCTGCGCCTAGCGCGAACAGGAGACACCGACACCATGCGTACCAGTTTCCGTTCGTTCGTCGCGGCGCTCGTCGCCGTGCTGTGCCTGGCCGGCCCCGTGGCGGCCCAGACCGCGCTGTCCGAAACCACGGTTTCGAGCGCGGTCACGTCCTCGCAGAACTTCGTCGTCGTCGCCAGCGCCACGGGCGCGGTGGCCGGCGGCGGGCTCTACGTGGATCGCGAATACATGCGGATCGCGGACTCCTACGTCAGCGGCACCCGCATCCCCGTGATCCGCGCCACGCGCTCCGTGTCGCACGCGGCGTCGGTCCCGGTCTACCTGGGCAACGCCAACGCGTTCATCAACGCCGACCGCGACGGTTCCTGCACGGCGGCCAACGAGCAGTATTCCCCGCAGGTCAACGTCAGCAACGGCGCCGTGTGGGAGTGCAACTCGGCGGTCAAGAAGTGGGTGAACCTGCGCGGTCTGGTCGTCGTGACCTGCCGCGCGCTGCTCATCGCGGACCAGATCGACCAGTCGTGCTTCACCGCGAACCGCCCGTATGTGGTCTATCGCGTGAACTACGTGGCGACCACGGCGGAAGCCGGCGGCACGCTCACGATCGTCCCGCGCAAGCAGACCGGCACGCAGGCGCCAGCCTCCGGCACGGCGCTCGCCACCGCCATCAACGCGGTGGCGTCGGGCACGGCCGCGCAGACCGTGGCGACGGCCACGCTCACCACCACGGAAGCGAACCTCATCCTGGCCGCGGGCGACCGGCTGGGGCTCGACTACACCGACGACACGGCCGGCGAGCTGGCGGGCGTGACCGTAACTTTCTGGCTGTATCCGCTATAGGCAGCTCCCCCGGAGGGACCGCGCCGCGCCCCCCGTGGCCGGCCGGTCCCTCTCACCTCGTGACGGAAGGAGCCCCGATGCGTGGACTGAGCGAATACCCCCGGATGCTGTTCCGCGACGGACCCGCGGGCGAAGTGGAACGCGTGGTGGCGGATGCCGCCGAGAAGGCCGCCGCCATCGCGGAGGGCTGGCACACGAAGCACATCGCGTGGTGTGACGGCCCCCTGCCGGAGCCCGAACCCGAGGCGAAGCCCACGAGCCGCCGAAAGGCCGCCCCCGCCGAGTAGCCCATGTCCACCGTCAACGACCAGATCACGACGGCGCTGCGCGAACTGGGCATCGTCGGACTGGTGG
>JADLGX010000177.1 GCA_020849095.1 Candidatus Eiseniibacteriota bacterium | reverse complement strand
GCAGCGCGCCGCGGAACACGACGCGGCGGCGCTTCGCCACGGTGGTGAAGATGTAGCCCGTGCTCCAGCCGAACCCGAGCGTCGTGCTGCCCACGCCGATGCCGATGGCGCCGTACGCGCCGTACGCACGCGAATGCGAGTCGGCCCCGGGAATCATCATGCCCGGCTGCACCAGCCCCTGCTCGGGAAAGTAGAAGTGGAAGATGCCGTCGCCCGGCGTGGCGTAGTAAGGCTTCTGGATGTCGTGCTTGGCCGCGAACTCGCGCCCGATCCCGGTCTGCTTGTCGTCCGAATCCACGCCCGTGAACACGAAGTGGTCGTTCGCGATCGCCAGCTGGCGCGGCCAGATGGCATTGCCGCCCGTGATTTGGTTGAACGTGTGAATCGAGAAGGGCGCCGTGCCGTCACTGGCCGGCAGCAGGTCGGCGTACACGCGCAGCGTGGCGCCGGGCGCCACCACCGCGTCCTTGTCCACGCGATGCGCCCACAGGATCTGCTCGGTGGTGGTCAGCGTGCGCGCCGTCCCGGCGTCGGGCCATGCCACCACAGGCTCGGTCTCGACGCTGCGGCGAAACTCGCGGCGCCCGACCGAGAAGATGCCGCCCGTGCGGCGGATCTCGTCCTCCTTGGGACTCAGCGGCACGGGCACGTATGCCTTGCCCTGCGTGACGTTGCGCAGCGCGCGCGTGTCGGGATCGAACTCGAACTCGTCCCCGTCCTGCGCGTCGGCCACGGCGTCCGGAGCCTGGACCACGTGCAGCCCGAGGTTGAATGAGTTGCGGCGGAAGATGTCGCCCATGTTGTTGCCGCAGACCACGACCATCTCGAGCCCGGCCTCCTCGGCCACTCCCTTGAGACCCGCGGGGCTCATCTCGCGCGAACTGCCGATCGCGAAGCGGTCCCCGGCGATCAGGAAGGTCTCGCCGCGGTGCACGCGGGCGCGGAAGTCCGGCATCAGGTAGCGAAAACTGCCCGCCTTCCAGCGCTCGTCGAGCGTCTCCAGCGACTCGCTCACGCAGTCAGCGGCCGGCGTGATCTGGTCGGTGTCGATCGCATCGAGCTTCCGCCCCGGCGCCTTCGCGTCCCAGAACACCAGCGCCCTTCCGCGCAGTGTCTCGGAATCGAACGCGCTCCCCGTCGCGCTGACGGCCGGAAGCGTGGCGGGCGTGATGCCGGGCTTGAGGCGGGCCGGCCGAAGGCGGTGCATAGAAAATCCTCGCGGGATGGGCTCTGGGACAGGAGGATGGAGTTGGGAAGTGCGCGGAATGCTAGCCACGGCGTCCGAAGCCTGCAACCGCGCAATGGACGCTTGCCGCCGCCTCGAGGCGGGCGCATTGTGCCCGAACCTTCCCCCAACACACCATCCCGGAGGCAGGTCGCCATGTCCACGCTCACCGGCGTCGGGCGCAGCACGCGCCGCGACGCCCGAGAGGCCGGCCGAGAGGCCGCGCTTCAGGCTTGCGCGCCGCTAGGCGGCGCGTCCCCCGACCTGCTGATCGTCTTCGCCACCTCGGCCTATCACCCCGGCGACCTCTTGGGCGCCCTCCAGCTGGCCGCGCCCGGCGCGGCGATCACGGGCTGCTCGGGCGAGGGCATCATCGCCCAGGGAGAGTCCGACGAAAGCGAGCGTTCGCTCGGCGTGATGGCGCTGCATTCGGACACCCTGCGCTTCGAGTCCTTCCTCGTTCGCGGCTACTCCGCCGATCCGCGCGAGGCCGGCGCCGAACTGGCGCGCCGGGTGAACGCGGTGGCGCGCGAGGATTCTTTCGCGCTTCTGCTGTTTCCGGACGGGCTGATGGGAAACTGCGCGGCGCTGCTCGAGGGGCTCATGCCCGGCATACCGGCGCGCATCCGCGTGGCGGGCGGAACCGCGGGAGACTCGCTCACGTTCGAGCACACGTGGCAGTTCCACAATGGTGAAGCGACCCACGACGGCGTGGCCGCGCTGCTGCTGAGCGGGCCCGGCCGGCTGGACGTGGCGGTGAGCCACGGCTGCGTGCCCATCGGGCTCGAACGAAGGGTCACGAACGCGAGCGATGGCTGGGTGCGCGAGATCGACGGAGAGGCGGCGTGGTCGGTGTTCCGCCAGTACCTCGAAGGCGAGCCCGAGGAACTCAACTCCGAGGGTTCCATTCATCTGTCGGTCGGCGAACCCGCGCCGCCGGACGCCGCGGGGGAATACGAACCCTTCATCATTCGCACTCCCATGGGACTCGACAAGGCGACCGGCGCGCTGTTCTTTCCCGGCGGCGGCATCGCCCAGGGCGGCGCGGTGCGCATGACGCGGCGCGACCCGCTGCTCGTGCGCGAGAGCGCGCGCGCCTGCTCGGAACGTATCGCGCAACGCAACACCGGACACTCGCCGGTCATGGTGCTGCAGTTCGACTGCGCCGGCCGCGGCAAGCAGCTGTTCGGCTCGCGCACCGCCGAGTCCATCGTGTCGCCGCTGCAGGAGGTGCTGGGCCGCGACACGGCATGGCTGGGCTTTCACAGCTACGGGGAGATCGCGCCGGTGGGATCGCACACGTTCTTCCACAACTTCACCGTCGCGCTCTGCGCGCTGTACGAACACGCCTCGCCCGCCGATGACGCCCGCGCCTGACGACCCGACCGGGGCGCTGCGGCGCGAGAACGAGGCGCTGAACGAGCAGATCAAGCTGCTCGTCCAGACCGAACAGCGGCTCTTCCGTTCCCAGAACCAGCTCGACGCCCAGCTCGATCGCATCCGGGCGCTGGCCGGCTTCGCCCTGCAGTCGGGGGACGGCGAGAGCACCGATTCCATCCTGCGGCGCGCTCTCGAGATTCTCTGGCGCAAGTTCGCGCTCGACTGGTGCGGCGTGGTCACTCTCGCTCCGGGAGGGCTCCGCGTGCTCAGCGTGCCGGCCGACCATCCGGTGCCTGCGACGGAACTGCCGGCCGGAGACGAAGCCATGGCCTGGCTGCGCGCGCAGGTGGAGCCGGATTTCCAGGGCGAGCTGGCGCCCGACAGCCCCAGCCCGCCGGCGCAGCTGGCGCGAGTGCTCGCCCCCATCGCGTCGTCGCGGCAATCCGACACCGCCACGACGCAGTTCGCCTGCATTCCGCTGCGGCGCGTGAGCATCGACCAGGCCGGGTGGCTGCTCACCGTGTCGTTCCGCCGCAGGATCGCCTCGCTGGCCGAGGGAGCGCTGAGCGAAGACCACATGCCGTTCCTGCAGTTGCTCGCCAATCACGTGGACCACGCCATCGAGAACGCGCTGCTCACCGACAGCCTGCGCGAGCGCAGCACCGAGCTGGCGCACAGCCTCGCGACGCTCGAGGTGACGCAGCGGGAGCTGCTGCAGGCCCAGAAGATGGAGGCCGTGGGACGGCTGGCCGGCGGCGTCGCTCACGACTTCAACAACCTGCTCACGGTGATTCTCGGCTACGCCGGCGCGGTGGCGAACGCGCTTCCCGATGGCTCGCCGCAGCACGGCAACGTGCAGCGCGTGATCGAGGCGGCGCGCCGCGCCGCGGGCATCACCAGCCAGCTGCTGGCGCTCGGCCGCCGTCAGGTGCTCCGCCGCGAGCCGTTCGACCTTTCGGAGCAGACCAAGCGCTCCACCGAACTGCTGCGCCGCCTCGTGGGCGAGAACATCACCGTCGAACTGTCGCTCGACCACCAGCTCGCGTGGGTGTCCGCCGACCGCGCGCAGTTCGAGCAGGTCCTGCTCAACCTGGTCGTCAACGCCCGTGACGCCATGCCCAACGGCGGCGTCATGCGCATCGAGACGCGCGCCGCCAACACGGTGGACGCCATTCGCGCCGACGAGACGTTCGACCCGGCACAGTTCGCCGCGCTCAGCGTGTCGGACTCCGGCATCGGCATGGACCCGACCACGCTGACCCGCATCTTCGAGCCGTTCTACACCACCAAGGAGCACGGCAAGGGCACTGGACTCGGACTGGCGGTGGTGTACGGCGCGATCAAGCAGGGCGAAGGGCACGTGCTGGTCGAAAGCGAACCCGGCCGCGGCTCGCGCTTCACCGTGCTGCTCCCGGTCTCGCCGCTGAAGGGCGCCCCGGGCGCCGATGGCGCGCCTCCGGCTCCGGTCGCGCACACGCCGGGCGGGAACCGGACGATCTTCGTCGTCGAGGACGAGCTGGCGATCCGTCACGTGGTGGGCACCATCCTGCGCGGCGCCGGCTACCGGGTGGAGGAGGCGGCCAACGGGATCGAGGCGCTGGAGCGGCTCGACGCGGGCGGCCGGTTCGACCTGGTGCTCACGGACGTGATGATGCCGCGCATGGGCGGAGTGCAGCTGGCGGCCGAAGTCGCGCGGCGGGGCTCGGGCGTGCGGGTCGTGTTCATGTCGGGCTACTCCGAGGACCTGCTCACGGCCGGCGTGCTCCAGAACGGCGACCACGCCTTCCTCGCCAAGCCGTTCACGCCCGACGTGCTGCTGACGTTCGTCGCCCAGCAGCTCGAGCGAGGCGTCCGGGCCTGACGAAGCCGTCGCGCCCGCATCGGCGCGCGACTCGGCATGCGCGCCGCGCTATCCTGCGCGGCGATCCAAGCGTCCGCCCTCTCCTCTTCCGCACGGAGCCGCCATGTCCGCTCGACTTCGTTCCGCCCTGCTCGTGGCCGCCGCGCTGTTCCTGACGGCGGATTCCGCCCTCGCCGCCGCGGCCGCGTCCGCCGTCGCCCTTCCCGACACCGGGCTGTTCGCGCCGGTCGCGGCGCAGTTCGCTGCGCGGGTCCAGCGCGAACTCGCCTCCCGGCCGCAGGGCGCGACGGCCGATCGCGTGCGGCTGCTGCTCGCGACCGGCCGCGCGGACGAAGCGGCGACGTTGTCTTCCGCGCTCGCGATGGACACGCCCGACGCCCGCTCGGCGCGTGGCCGCGCGCTGCTCGCCCGGCTCGACTTCGCGGCGCTCGCCACGGTCGAGTCCGCGCTCGCGAACACCGAGGAGGAACGCTCGCTGCGATACGCGCTGATGTTCGCCCGCGACGACGCTGCGGGTGTGGACCGGCTCACGCGCGACGCGGCGTCCTCCCGTGACGACGCCGAGCGGCGCCCGGAACTGATGTCCGCGGCGCGCCTGGCGTACGACCAGCTCAAGTACACCGCCGCCGACTCGCTTTACGGCCGCGTGCTCGCGG
>JADLGX010000176.1 GCA_020849095.1 Candidatus Eiseniibacteriota bacterium | reverse complement strand
GTCGCCCAGCAAGCAGCCCATGCACTGGCTCACGATGGCCTACGGCCTGCTGCTGCTGTTCATGGCCGGATCGTCGTTCTTCATGTTCAAAGGCGGCAGCCCCATGCAGAAGCGCGGGCTGGCGCTGGCCATCGGCGGCGTGGTGGTTGCGCTGCTGGCGCTGTTCTTCAGCCCGGTTTGACCTTCCGAACGAGCGCGGCGCCCCGGGGAGCAGGTTCCCGGGGCGCCGCGCATTTCACCAGAAGTCCGGATGAATCAGCCGTTGTAGTGCGGATAGTCGGCGGGCGTGCCCACGACGGCGCTGTAGCGGTAGTTGCCGCCCTCGTGCGCCGAGTAGTGACAGGACTGGCACAGGATCACGCAGTTGCCGGCCTCGCTCGACCCGCCCCACTGCACGGCGCGCATGTGATGCGCCTGCGCGCCCTCGCCATACTGGTGCTGCGTCCTTCCCCCTTCGCCGAGCGCGAAGATGTGCGTTCCGCAACCGGCGCACTTGCGGCGTTGGCGAGCCAGCGCGGCCTCCTTGGTCATGTGCGCGAACTCGTTCGGTCGCGTGGCCTTCGGCTCTTCTCGCCTCGTTCGGGCCATTTCGGTTCCTCCCTGGAAACGTCCTCCGCCACCGGCGACCGGTGACCGGGGGACTGCCGTTTCGGTGGATGCGGCGTAGGTTAATCGGACTCGCCGCCCGATGCAGCAGTCTTTTGCACCGGCGAAAAGCGGTGCTTGAGCCTCAGCAGCGGGCTCTCCAGGAACCGGTAACTGAGCGCGGCGATGACCAGGGTCAGCACCACGCGCACCACGAACTGCACGGGGCGCGACATCATCGGGACCCACTCGCAGTGGCGCGGGTCGGTCATCCAGCCCACGGGGGAATGCCACAGGTACACGCCGTACGACATGCGGCCGATGTACACCAGCGGCGGCCACGCGAGAATGGCGCGCAGCCATCCGAACGGCGCGATCAGGCACTGCAGGATCACCACGGCGGTCGCGATCGCCACCAGCGTGACGCCGCCGCCGCGATAGAGCAGTTCCCAGTAGACGGCCGCGTTCACGATGAGCCAGCCGAGCCACAGCAGCGCCGGGATGGTCGCGATCTGGACCGACATCCGGAACCACGCCTTGCCCGGCAGGTGGCTCCACGACAGGAACAGCGCCAGCAGGCAGCCGATGAGCAGCTCGTCGGCGCGGCCATCGGAGCCGAAGTAGAAGCGGCTCCAGTCGTCGGGCGAGTTCCACGCGAAGATCTTGAACGCCGCCGACGCGGCGGCGAGCAGCGCGACGAAGGCGAACAGCGCCTTGCGCGGGGTCTTCAGCGCGAGCAGCCCCAGCAGCACCGGAGGCCACAGGAAGTAGAACTGCTCCTCCACCGACAGCGACCACAGCTGCATGATCGCGCTCGGCCCCAGCTTCTGCGCGAGCAGTCCCCAGTTGGTCACGTACAGAAGCGAGTACCAGGTCCAGATGCGCGGCACGATCGGCCACGTGACCAGCAGCAGCAGGAACAGCGCCGGGAACAGCCGCAGGATCCGGCGCATGTAGAACCGGCCCAGGTGGATGCCGCCCGTGAGCGTCCATTCCTCCATGAGCAGCTTGGTGATCAGGAAGCCGCTCAGCACGAAGAAGATGTCCACGCCCAGGAAGCCGCCCTTCACCCCGGGCAGCACGTAGTGCCAGCTCATCACCGCGAGCACGGCAATCGCGCGCATGCCGTCGAGCGAAGGCCGGTAGCCGAGCGGGCCGGCGGTCGCGGGCAGCGCGGACGGCAGGGTCGCGGCGAGCGGGCGGGTCGCGCGGCTTCGCGATGTGCTGCGCTTGGTCATCTGGGCGCGGACCCTCTCCTCGAATGAACTCGGACGCCGCCCGGGGGCAGGCACGTTGTCGCGAACGCCGGAAATGCTACCCCGGATGCGCGGCGGGCGACAACGCGCGGCGGCCGATCCCTCGCTACCGCTTCCGCGCCTGCTTTCGCTTCGCCGGCGCCGGGCGCGGCGATTTCTTCGGGCGGCTCCGGCGCGACGGCGACGACGCGACCGGCGGCCCCGCGGCGAGGAGCCGGTCCACGTAGTCGCGCAACTGCGCGATCGCGCGATCGAAGTAGCCCACGTCACGATGCGTGCGCGTGAGCATGACCGCGCCCTCCATGGTGGTCAGCGCGAACTCCGCCAGGGCTTCGTGGTCCACTCCCGCGGGCAGCCGCGGGCCTGCTTCCGCGAACTGCTGCCTCACGGCGGACGACCATGCGGAAAAGTTGGCCGCGAGCAGTTCACGGACGGCGGGATCGGGTTCGTGAAGCTCGAGCGCGATGCTCCCGATGGGGCAGCCGTACGTGCATTCCGACTGCACGATCAGCTGGCGATAGCGCCCCAGCAGCGCGAACACGCGATCCACGGGATCGTCCACACCCCGCCATGCCGGCTCGAGCAGCATCGGGCCGATCCCGTCACGGTAGGCGGCGAGAACGGCCATGAGCACGTCCTGCTTGCCCGGAAAGAAGTGATACAGGCTGCCCGTGTTGACGTCGGCGCGCGCGAACAGCTCGGCCATGGACGTGGCGTGGTAGCCCTTTTCCCAGAAGAGCTCCATGGCCGCGCCCACGATGCGCGAGCGGGTGTCGAGCGTCACTTCTTCGGCGCCGTCTGCGGGGCGAACACCTTCGCCCAGTCCGTCGGTCCCGTCTCGAAGCGCTTGCGCAGCTGCGACAGCGTCCAGGCATTGCCCTGCTGGAAGAAGGCGTACGTCGTGTCCCACTCGGGACCGGCCCGGTATCCGGAGTTGGTCACGGTGACACGTGTCTTCGAGTCCCCGAGCGGCGTGAGCAGGACCGCGGTCACCGTCTTCTGGAACGAAGGCGTGTCGAACGGAACCTGGGCCGGCGCCTGGGTGTTCCGGATCACGAAGAGCCGCAGCGGAACGAGCGCCACGAACTCGTTGCGGATGTTGCCCGGGTCCCCCGCCTTGCCCTTGGGGTCGTACGAGGACTCGATCACGCCGCGCACGCGCAGGTCCACGTGCGCGAAGGGAGCCGCCCAGCTGCGAAATCCCTCGGCGCTCACCCAGGCGTTCCACACGTCCTGCACGCCGGCCGGCACCTCGCAGGACAGTTCGAGCACGCGCTCGCCGTCGGCCGTCACGTAGGAAGTCTCGGTCACGCCTTCGGGAAGAGCGGCCCGCGCGGTCGCCCCCAGGGTGAGCGACAGTCCGAGCAGCAGCGACAGGACGGGAAGGATGCGGCGAAGCGGCATGCGAAGCCTCCGGGTGGTGG
>JADLGX010000175.1 GCA_020849095.1 Candidatus Eiseniibacteriota bacterium | reverse complement strand
CCCGCGACGCCCATCGGCGCCAAGGTGGACGCGAGCGGCGTGCATCTCGACACCGACAAGGACGGCGTGTACGACGGCCTCGACAAGTGCGAAGGCACCCTGGCCGGCTGCAAGGTGGACGCCAAGGGCTGCATCGTGGACGCGGACGGCGACGGTGTGTGCGACGGCCTCGACCAGTGCGCCGACACGCCCAAGGGCGCCAAGGTGGACGGCAAGGGCTGCCCGCTCGACACCGACGGCGACGGCGTGTTCGACGGCCTCGACGAGTGCGAGAACTCGCCCAAGGGCGCGCAGGTGGACGCCAAGGGTTGCCCGACCGACGCGGACGGCGATGGCGTGTACGACGGCCTCGACCAGTGCGCCGCGACGCCCGCCGGTCTCAAGGTGGACGCCAACGGCTGTCCGATCGAAGTGAGCGAGCGCGAGACCGAGCTGCTGGACACGGGCACGATCCGGCTCCAGGGCATCCAGTTCGACGTCAACAAGGCGACGATCAAGGAAGAGTCGTTCCCGGTGCTCGACGAGGTCGCCGCGATCCTGCAGCAGTACCCGGCGCTCACGCTCGAGATCGGCGGCCACACGGACAACACCGGCGTGAAGGCCAAGAACATGTCGCTGTCCGAGGCCCGCGCCCAGGCCGTGCTCACCTACATGACGGGCAAGTACCCGATGATCGACGCGACGCACTTCACGGTGGTGGGCTACGGCCCGACCGTGCCGGTGGCCCCCAACACGACGGCGCTCGGCAAGGCCAAGAACCGCCGCGTCGAGTTCAAGGTCACGAACACCGAGGCGCTCAAGATCGAGCGCGAGAAGCGCCGGTTCGTCCCCAAGGACGCGGCCCCGGCGGGCACGGACAAGTAGGCCGTCCGCCGGCTCGAGACGAAAAGCGAAGCGCCCCGGAAGATGCTCCCGGGGCGCTTCGCTTTTCGTCAGGCCGCCTTCTTGAGCGCCGCTGCCGCCTTTCCGAGACGGAACACGGTCGTGTTGCCCACCTTCACCGGAGCCCACTCCGGGTCCAGGTTGATCGTGGTCTCGGCGGTTCCCAGGATCAGCGAGCCGTGCGGCAGCATCACGGCCTTCATCTTCTTGAGGATGCCGGCCTTCGTCTCCTGGTCGAAGTAGATGAGCACGTTGCGGATGAAGATCAGGTCGAACGGCTGCATCATCGGCCAGGGCGTCGTCAGGTTCATCGCCCGGAACTCGCACATCTTGCGCAGGTCTTCCTTGATCACCCAGCGCCCTTCGATCTTCTCGAAGTCCATGACCAGCAGCGGAGCCGGCAACCCGCGGTTCACCTCGAGCTGCGAATAGCTTCCGCTGCGCGCCTGGTCCAGCACCGTCGTGGACAGGTCGGTTCCCAGGATTCAGATGTTCCAGCTGACCAGCTGCGGGAAGCTCTCGCGCAGCATCATCGCGAGGCTGTAGGCCTCCTGGCCGGTGCTCGACGCCGCCGACCAGATGGACAGCTTGCGCAGGTTGCTCCGGGTCTCGATCAGCTGCGGGATGATCTCCTTCTTGAGCGCCTCGAAGGGGTGATGGTCCCGGAAGAACAGCGTCTCGTTGGCCGTGAGCGCGTCCACGATCTGTCGGTGGAGTCGTTTCGGACGAAGATGAGCGGGAGACGGTCGGCCGCGATGCCGCTGCCGGTGTCCTGGAGCACGACGCGTGCGAGCGCGTCATCGGTGCCGGCGTCCGAGGGAACGGTCCGGGTACGCCTGCAAGCATCGGACGGCACGAGGGTTTGCTGAAGCCGCGCGGCGGGTTCGGTGCGCGCCGGGGCGCGAATCTCAGGTC
This sequence comes from Candidatus Eiseniibacteriota bacterium, assembly GCA_020849095.1. Lineage (GTDB taxonomy): Bacteria > Eisenbacteria > RBG-16-71-46 > RBG-16-71-46 > RBG-16-71-46 > CAIXRL01. The sequence continues at coordinate 1,580 of JADLGX010000175.1, read as the reverse complement.
TTCTGCTTCTTCTTCTCGGCGGCCGGGAACAGCACGTTGTTGAGGATCAGCCGATATCCCGGCGAATGCGGGAATTGGTCCAGCTTGGTCTCGGGATCGCCCACCATGTGCTGGTAGTCCTCGGGATCGTGCCCGCCCAGGAAGGTGAACGTGCCGCGCCCGAACTGGCCGTGCAGGTACTTCACCTCGTCCGTGCCCTCGACTTCGGCCAGCACCAGGATGCCCGGCTTGATGCGCGTGCGGCGGAAGCCCGTGCTCTGGCCCAGGAACTCGGGAACGGCGTTCACGTGGTTCTGCGTGAGCATGGCCGCCACGGGATCGTTCTTGGCGCTGAAGTCGAACAGCGTGAACACCGTGTTCGGGCCGCGCTGGTTGGCCTCGGCGGTCACGTCGATGTCCGAGAACCGGTACGCGAACGGGTCCATCTCGATCCGGAAGTCGCGAAACGCCAGCGTGCGCCCGAAGTCCAGGTGGAGCCACGACGAAGGGTCGGCGGGATCGCCATCGTAGATGACGTCGGCGATGTCGCGCCCGGTGGCGGCGAGCGCGATGTCGTAGGTGTCGGTCGCCGAGCACATGCCGAACATGAAGCCGCCGCGCCCGACGTAGTCGCGGATGGAGTTGGCGACCGCGCCCTTGAGCTGGGTGACCTTGGCGAAGCCCAGCCGGGTGGCCATGGCCTTCTGAACGGCCTCTTCCTCGATGTACCACGGCATCGTGTGGTACGCCGTCCAGAACTTGCCGTGCTGGCCGGTGAAGTCCTCGTGGTGCAGGTGGAGCCAGTCGTACTTGGCCAGGTCGCCGCGCAGCACTTCTTCGTCCCACACCTTCTGGTAGGGAATGTCGGCGTACTGCAGCGCCAGAGTGACGGCGTCGTCCCAGGGCGGCGCGTTGGGCGGAATGTAGACCGCCACCTGCGGGGCCTTCTCCAGCGCGACCGTCTCCATGTTGGAGTCGGCGATCTCGGCGCGAATGCGCGCCTCGTCGGAGGGCGAGACCTGCTCGTAGGACACGCCGCGGATGTTGCCCTCGCGCCGCGTGCCGTCGCCGTCGGGGATCAGGAACGAGCCGCCGCGGTAGTTGAGCAGCCACTCGCCCTTCTGGCCCTGCCCCAGCACCCAGTACATGAGGCCGTACGCCTTGAGGTGGTTGGTCTGCCCTTCGTCCATGGGCACGAGCAGCTTGGCCAGCGCGACGCCGGGCGACAGCAGGGTCAGCGCCAGCGCTCCGGCCAGCAGCAGCGGCCAAACCTCGACGACCTCGGCGTAGGACTTCTTGTCGTCGTCCTTGCGCGGGGCGGGCGTGCCCCCGTCGCCTTCCGGCGCGGCGCCGTCGCCGGGACCGGCGGGCGGCGCGGGCATGGTTCCGCCGAAGCGCCACACGCGGACGTTCTTTCGCGCGCCGGGCGAGAGCAGCATGGCCGCGGCCAGCGTGAGAAATGCGATCAGCATGAGCGGAATGGCGACGGCCAGGGCCACCACCGTTCCGACGGCGGCGCCGAGCGGCCCGACCGGCCGAAGCACGGGAGGGCCCGGACCGCGTGAGGCTCCGAGCAGCGGCATGGGTGTCTTTCGCGGCCT
>JADLGX010000174.1 GCA_020849095.1 Candidatus Eiseniibacteriota bacterium | reverse complement strand
GGCTCCGGCCCGCGCGGATGCGCCGTACGATTCGGTGGCGGCGGCGGCGGATTCCTCGGTGCTGGGCCCGATCGAGTACCTGTGGGTGCTGCGCAACTCGCTGGTCAGCGCGGACGACATCCCGCGGCTGGTCGCGCGGGCCCGGGACATGAAGGTCAAGGGGCTGATCGTCCAGGTCGTGGGGCGTGGGGACGGCTGGTACCGCTCCGACGTGCTGCCCTATCCCGAGCCCATCCGAGAGCGCGGGCGCGACGCGCTGGGCGAGCTGATTCCGCTCGCGCACGCCGAGGGGCTCGAAGTGCACGCCTGGGTGAACTGCTGCCTCGTCTGGTCGGGCAAGCGCCCGCCCACGGACCCGCGGCACGTCATCCGCCAGCACCCCGAGTGGGTCGCCCGTCTCGAGGACGGCCGCCCGATGACGCGCATGTCGGTTCGCGAGCGCGAGAAGCGCATGGTCGAGGGCGTGTTCCTGTCGCCGGCGCACCCGGGCGTCCGGACCTGGATCGCGAGCATCGTTCGCGAGATCGCCGCGCGTTATCCCGTGGACGGCATCCATCTGGACTACATCCGCCAGCCGAGCGTGGCGATCGGCTACGACCCCACGTCGCGGGCGAAGTTCGCGCTGGAGCAGGGCGTGGACCCGGCCATGTTCGCCCGGCTGCCGCAGCCCGAACGCGCCCGGATGGACTCCTCGTGGGCGGCGTTCCAATCCGCCCAGGTGACCGCCATCGTGCGCGAGGTGCGCGACTCCATCGCGGCCGTCCGCCCGGGCATCGAACTGTCCGCCGCCGTGCTCGCGGACACGCTCACCGCGTTCCGCCGGAACCGCCAGCCGTGGAGCGCATGGCTGCGCGACGGGCTGCTCGACCGCGCCTATGCGATGTGTTACGCACCGGTCGTCCAGACCGTCCTGCAGCAGCTGGCGGCCATGTCCTCGCAGGTTGGGACGCTGCGGCTGGTGCCCGGCATCGCCATCTACAACACCTCGCCTTCCACCGCTGCCGCCAAGATCCGTGGCGCGCGCGAGCTGGGTTTCAAGACCGTCGCCCTGTACAGCTACGACTCGCTCTGGGAGCAGCAGGATCTCTGGGACCGGTTGCGGTCCTTCCTGCTCGCCCCGCGTTCACCGGAGGAAACACCTTGACCCCGAAGCCGAATCCCGCAGGAAATCCCACCGCGGTCCGCGAGGACTTGCGCAACATCGCCATCATCGCCCACGTCGACCACGGCAAGACCACGCTGGTGGATGCGATGCTGTGGCAGAGCGGCGTGTTCCGCGAGAACCAGGAAGTCGCGGAACGGGTCATGGACTCCAATGACCTCGAGCGGGAAAAGGGCATCACGATTCTCGCCAAGAACACCGCGATCCGCTTCGGCAACATGAAGATCAACGTCGTGGACACGCCCGGCCACGCCGACTTCGGCGGCGAGGTCGAGCGCACGCTCAAGATGGTGGACGGCGTGCTGCTGCTGGTGGACGCGAGCGAAGGCCCGCTGCCGCAGACCCGCTTCGTGCTCAAGAAGGCGCTGGAGCTGGGTCTGCAGCCGATCGTCGTGATCAACAAGATCGACCGCAAGGACGCGCGGCCGCAGGAAGTGCTCAACGAGGTCTACGACCTGTTCATCGATCTCGACGCGCACGAGGACCAGCTCGACTTTCCCGTGCTGTGGACGATCGCGCGTGAAGGCGTGTGCCGCACGACCGCGGATGGCGAGAACCAGCGCCTGCTGCCGCTCTTCGAGGCCATCGTCAAGAGCATCCCGGCTCCCAAGTACGACCCGACGTTCCCGCTGCAGATGCTGATCCTCAACCTGGACTACTCCGACTACGTCGGCCGTCTGGCGATCGGCCGCATCATCAACGGCAACATCTCGAACAAGATGGACGTCACGCTGGTCCGCCACGACGGCACCATGGTCCGCACCAAGGTGACCAACCTGTACGCCTTCGAGGGACTCGAGCGCGTCGAGGTGCAGACCGCCGGCCCCGGCGACATCGTGGCGCTGGCCGGCTTCGAAGAGGTGCACATCGGCGAGACGGTGACCGACACCGAGGACCCGCGCGCGCTTCCGCCGGTGACGATCGACAAGCCCACCGTGAGCATGGTGTTCAGCGTGAACACCTCGCCGCTCGCCGGCACCGAGGGCAAGTACGTCACGTCCCGCAACATCAAGGACCGCCTCGAGCGCGAGGTGCTCACCAACGTGAGCCTCAAGATCGAGCAGGGCGAGACCCCCGACCAGTTCACGGTCTCGGGCCGCGGCGAACTCCAGATGGCCATCCTCATCGAGATGATGCGGCGCGAGAACTTCGAGCTGGCGGTGAGCAAGCCCGAGGTCATCACCTACCTCGAGAACGGCAAGAAGATGGAGCCGATGGAGCATCTGGTCATCGACTGCCCCGAGGAGTTCGTCGGCGTCGTCACGCAGAAGATCGGCGGCCGAAAGGGCCGCATGACCAACATGGTCAACCACGGCACGGGCCGCGTGCGGCTGGAGTTCCGCATTCCGTCCCGCGGACTCATCGGCTTCCGCAGCCAGTTCCTCACCGACACGCGCGGAACGGGGCTGCTGAACCACCTGTTCGACGGCCACGAGCAGTGGATGGGCGAGATCCCGCACCGCACGACGGGCGCGCTCGTGTCCGACCGTGCCGGTACCGCGACGCCGTACTCGATCGAGCACGTGCAGGACCGCGGCGAGATCTTCGTCGAGCCCAACGAGAAGGTGTACGAGGGCATGATCATCGGCGAGAACGCCCGTGAGCAGGACATGGACGTGAACGTGGTCAAGGAGAAGAAGCTCACGAACATGCGAATGGTCGGCGAAGACGCCATCCGGCTGCTTCCGGCTCACCGCATGTCGCTCGAGCAGGCGCTCGAGTGGATCCGTGACGACGAACTCCTCGAGGTCACGCCGCAGTCGCTGCGCCTGCGCAAGCGCGTGCTGCAGTCCAACATGCGCCCGCGCTACTGGCAGAAGGCCGGCGAGTAGCCCCGCGAATCGCGCTTCCGCGTCGTCCCCGGGTGGCCCGCCGCCCGGGGACGATCGCTTTTCCCGGCAGTTGACGGCCTCGCCCCGGGAAAACCTCCTCAAGTGCCGGGGGCTGGGGCCGATGACCATGAGGTCCGGAACCCACTCATGGCCACTCCCATCCCGCAATCGCCATCGCAGTCGAGGCACGCTGACGGCCGAAGTCCCGGTGCCGGCAGCGCCGTGGGCTACCTGCTTTCGGGCTCCGGCCAGCCGGGCGCGGAAAGCCGGCGTGTGCTCGTCGGCATCGCCATCTGCCTGCTCCTCGGCATGGTGGGGCTGAACCTGGCGCTCTACCAGCAGTCGCGCCACCAGCTCGAGCGCGAGGGCTGGATGCGCATGGAAGCCTCCGCCGACCTGCGCCGCGACGAGCTCGACCACGTGCTCGGAACGCTCATGCGCGAAGCGGCCAGCGTGGCGCACGATCCCGTCGTCGAGCTGCGCGCGACCCGGATGGTCGAGGGAACGCTCGATGCCGCCGGTCGCGACGTGCTGATCGAGGAACTGGAGTCCGCCCAGCAGCGGTTCGAGTTCGAAAACGTGCAGCTGCTCGACGCGCGGGGCGCGGTGCTCTTCGAGAGCACGCCCTCGATGGCGGCGGAACGCGCGATCGGCGCGACGCTGGCCCGCCGCGTGGCGGAGTCAGGCAAGACCCTGATCGGCGACCCGTGGGGCGACGAGTTCATGGTGGCCGTGCCCGTGGGCGAGGAGGGGCGGGTCTCGGGCGTGCTCGTCATGCACACGATCGGGACGCGGTTCCTCAAGCCCCTGCTGGCGCACTGGCCCGGGCTGGGGGCGAGCAGCGGCGCCTACCTGGTCCGGCTCGACGAAGGGCGCGCCCGCGTGCTCACCGACTTCTCCACGCTCGGAGGATTCGCGCGCGGCGCCAAGCTGGCGCTGACCGCTCCGGGCTCGATCGCCCCGGCGATGGCGGCCACCGGCGTGGAATCCCGCGTCGAGTTCCTCGACGTCGGCGGAGAGCCGGCATGGGCGGTGACGCGCCAGCTGCCCACGACCGGCTGGGGAGTCGTCTCGCAGGTGCGCAGCGCGGACATGCTGGCCGGAATGCGCAACACGCTCCAAGGACTGGCGCTCATCGACTTCGGGCTGCTTGCCTGCCTGCTCGGCATGGCGTGGGTCTGGCGCCGCCTCTACCGCAGCGGGCTCGCGCGCCGCGAGCTCGAGATCACCGAGAAGCACGCGTTGCGGGTGCAGGCCATCTTCGATACCGCCTTCGACGCCATCTTCACGTTCGACCGTCACGGGCGCATCCAGACCGTGAACCGCGCCGCCGCGCACCTGTTCGAGGCGAGCGCGGAAGAGATGGACGGCAAGCCGGTTCGCCGCTGGCTCGACTGGGGCGCGGCCGGCCGGACCGGCGTGGTTCCCTCGACCGGCGCCGTCACCAGCGCCCAGGTGGTCCGAAGCGACGGCACGCGCGTGCCGGTCGAGCTCTCGCTGGGCAGCTCGGGTCACGGGGACGAGCTTCTGTACACGGCGATCGTCCGCGACGTCAGCGAGCGGCTCGAGGCCGAGCAGCGCATTCGCGCCTTCGCCGAGGGACTGGAGACCTCGAACCGCCGGCTCGAGGAGGTCAACGCCCAACTCGAGGAGGCCTCGCGCCTCAAGAGCGAGTTCCTCGCCAACACGTCCCACGAGCTGCGCACGCCGCTCAACGGCATGATCGGGTTCCTCCAGCTGGTGCTCGACGGCATGTGCGACGACCCCGAAGAGGAGCGCGACTTCCTGCAGCAGGCGCTGCAGTGCTCGCGCCACCTGCTGGGCCTGATCAACGACGTTCTGGACATCGCCAAGATCGAGGCCGGCAAGCTGTCGCTCGAGATCACGCGCGTGGACGTGCAGAACCTGTTCGACGAGGTCTACACGCTGACGCACGTGCAGGCGGGGCAGCGCGGCGTGCAGCTGCGGTTCGAGTCCGAAGTGCCGGTCGAGGTCGGCGCCCGCGGCGACTTCGGCAAGGTCAAGCAGGTGCTCATCAATCTCGTGGGCAACGCGCTCAAGTTCACGCCCAAGGGAAGCGTCACCGTGCGTGCCAAGTCGCACACCGAGCTGGGCCACCTGATGTTCGAGATCGTGGACACCGGAATCGGGATTCCGCCCGAGCGCCAGAAGATGATCTTCGAGAAGTTCGTGCAGGGCGACGGCAGTACGACGCGCCGCTTCGGCGGCACGGGCCTGGGCCTGGCCATCTCGCGGAGCCTCGTCGAACTCATGGGCGGCATCATCGGCGTGCACAGCGAGGGCGAGGGGCACGGCACCCGCATGTACTTCTCGCTGCCCATGTGGCGCGGCGAGGGCGCCGCCGTGGTCCCGCGCGAAAGCGAACCCGCGGACCGCATTCTCGGCGCGGCCGGCGGGCAGCTGGTGCTCATCGTCGAGGACGATCCGGTGTTCCGGCGCTTCCTCACCGCGGTGCTCCAGCAGAGCGGCTATCGGACGGTCGAGGCGGAGAACGCCGAGACGGGCTGGATGCTCGTGCGGCGGCAGAAGCCCGCGGTCGTCGTGCTCGACTACGCGCTCTCGTGCGGGGACAGCGCCGCGCTGCGCACCGGCTGGGACCTGGCGCAGCGGATGACGAGCGAGCCGGAGACCCGGCACATCCCGATCGTTTTCGTGACGGGGTTCGACGGCGAGCTGAAGGACAAGCTCCGCGCCACGGCGTTCGCCCGCAAGCCCGAGCATCTGGTCAAGCCCATCGAGGCGGACGTGCTGATCGGGCGCATCGAGCAGATCGTGGGCTCCATCGGCGGCCGCCAGGTGCGCCTGCTGATGGCGGACGACGACCCCACCGTGGCCGCGTACGTGCGCAAGGTGCTGCCTTCGTCCCGCTACCACATCGAGGTGGCCAACAACGGCGAGGAGTGCCTGCACATCCTGCGCACCCAGCCGAACGGTTTCGATCTCCTCATGCTGGACCTCATGATGCCCGAGGTCAGCGGCTACGACGTCCTGCGCGAGGTGGCGCTTTCCGGAATGCACACCGAGCTGCCGGTGCTCGTGCTCACCAACTTCCCCGAGGCCCGCAACGACGAAGAGCGCCGGCTGCTGGAGCAGGGGCTGGTCGTGGACGTGGTCGCCAAATCCGCCGTGCACGAGAATCCCCAGCTGCTGCCGCACCTGCTCGACTGGCACCTGCAGGTGCAGCACGACGGCCTCGACGAGAGCGGAAACCCGGGCGAAGCGCGGGAGGCGGCATGAGGCGCGTGCTCGTGGTCGAGGACGATCCGCACAACGCCACGCTCTTTCGCAAGGTGCTCGAGAAGCGCCTCGGCTGTGAAGTGATCGTCACCGAATCGCCCGAGGAGCTGTTTGCCCTGGCGCGCGCCGGTGACGTCCGGCTGGTGGTCATGGACGTCTCGCTGGCCCATTCCAGCTGGCAGGGCCGTCCGGTGGGCGGCGTCGAGTTGTGCCGAATGCTCAAGTCCGATCCCTCCACGTCGCTGATTCCGGTGCTGCTCGCCACCGCGCACGCCATGCGCGGCGACGCGGAGCGGCTGCTCGCCGACAGCGGGGCCGACGACTACATCGCCAAGCCCATCGTGGATCATGGGCTGTTCGTGGAGCAGGCGAGAGCGCTCATGGAGGAGGCGGCGTGAAGTCCACCGCGGAAGTGCGCATCCTGGTCGTCGAGGACGACCAGTTCTTCCAGCGCGTGCTGCAGAAGCGCCTGGCGGCCGAGGGCTACCAGGTGATGGCGGCCGGCGACGGCCGCGAGGGCATGAAGGCGATCGTGGCATTCGAGCCCGACGTGGTCATCTCGGACTGGATGATGCCGTACGTGGACGGCCTCGAGCTGTGCCAGTCGGTCAAGACCGGCCTGCGAGAGGCCGCGCCCTACTTCATCCTGCTCACCGCGAAGGGCGAGATCAGCGACAAGCTGCTCGCGCTCGAGACGGGAGCGGACGACTACCTGGTGAAGCCCTGCGACATGGGTGAGCTGCTCGCCCGCGTGCGCGCCGGGCTGCGGATCGTGCTGCTCGCCCAGGACCTGCGGCGCGCCGCGCAGGAGTCGCGAGGCGCCGCCACCGAGCTCGCGCAACTGCGCGCGGAGAACGCCCGCCTGCGGGTGAAGCTGGGGCAGGCGCCGGCGGAGTGCCCCGACACGCCCGACGGCGGTCCGGCCGGCCGCGCGGACGAACGCGCCGCCTGATCGCGCGCCGGTTCCGGCGTGCCGTACCGGGGGATCTCGGGTAGCCTGCGCGCGGCGCCGCTCCTGCGGGCGCCCCCCATGACGACTTCGCTTCGAATCCTGCTGGCCGGAGGCAGCGGCCTGATGGGCGAGCCCACCGCGCGCGCATTGCGAAGCGCGGGGCACGCCGTGACGGTGCTTTCCCGCGGTGAGCGCCCGTTGCGCGGCGGGGCCGAGGGCGCCGAGTGGCTGCGCGCTGACCGCAAGGACGAACGCTCGCTGGCCGCCGCGCTCGCGGGCCGGGCGTTCGACCTGACGTTGGACCTGCTCGCGTACGACGGCGCGGACGTGGCGCGGCTGCTCGACGTGCGCGGGTTTTCCACCGCCCGCTACGTGATGATCTCGACCGGCCAGGTGTACCTGGTCGCCGCGCAGCGCACGCCGCCGTTCACCGAGGAGCACGCCGGACGGCCCGCCATGCCCGAGCCCGAAGCGGGCACGCGCAACTGGCACAACTGGGTCTACGGCATGGGCAAGCGCGCGGCCGAATCCGAGCTGTTCGCGCGCCGCGAGCGCGGGCTTTCGGCGCTGGCGCTGCGCCTGCCCGTGGTGCAGGGGGCGGGCGACCCGTCGCGGCGGCTGTGGGCCTACCTGCAGCGCATGCTCGACGGCGGACCTCTGTTGCTGCCCGAGGGCGGGGCGTGGCCCGTGCGATTCGTGTGGTCCGAGGACGTCGCGCGCGCGGTCGCGCTCCTGGCCGGTGGTGCGTGGCCCGGCGTGGGCGCGCTCAACCTGGCCATGCCCGACGAGCCGACGCTGGAGAGCTTCCTGCGCCGCGCCGCCGCCTGCGCGGGCCGGGAGCCGCAACTGGTCGAATGCACCGAGCAGCAGTGCGAGGCGGAGGGACTGGACCCGCGGCTGTCGCCGTTCTCGGGACCCTGGTGCTCGCGGCCCGACCCGGCGCTGGCCGCGCGCGAGCTGGGCTGGACCGGCACCTCCAGCGAGGAGTGGCTGCCGCTCGTCGTGCGCGCTCATCTCGACGAGCGCAATCCCGAGCCTCATCCGGAGTACGCGCAGCGCGCGGAGGAATGGGCGTTCGCCCGCCGGCTCGGCTGGCGTGGCGGCGCGAGCCCATCGGACCAGCCGGCGCGCGGGAATAGCGATTGAAAGGCCGCTGGGGCTCGGCCATGCTCTGCCCTTCTGGAGTGTGCGCATGACTCTCGAGACGAGGGCGGACGACGCCACCAATAGTCCCGAGCCCCTGTGGCCCGGTTTCTCCCAGCGGACGTTCCCGATCGAGGATCCACTCGGCCGCGATGCTTCGTTGGGCGCCGCCACTCCGCATCCCGAGATGTTCCCGGGGGAGTCCGAGATCGCGGCGCTCCAGCACGTGAACGCCGCCGTTTCGTGCAGCGAGGATCCCGGGCGCGCGGTTCACGCCGGCCTTCGCTCCTCGCTCGCCGTCACGCACGCCACGGTGGGTTCCCTGTGGCTCTTCCAGTCGGACGGCGCGCTGGTGCGCGTGGCCCACGCCGGCCTGACGAAGGCGTATCTCGACGAGTTCGCCAGCCGGCCCGACTGGATCGCGGTGCAGCACCGGATCCTGGCCCAGCCGGATGTCGTGACCCAGTCCGATGCCGAGGAATCCCCGCAGGAAACGGTGCGGCTCAACCTGCCGCCCGGCATCCACAGCACGATCGCCATTCCGCTGCGCACGCGCGGGCTCCGCGTGGGCGCGCTGCTCCTGGGAAACCCGCAGCCGGACTGGGCGTCCAAGCACTCGCTCGGTTTCCTGCGCACGCTGGGAGAGATCCTCGCCGGCGCGCTCGACTCTGCGCGCCTGGTGGCGGACCTGCGCTCGAGCAAGGAACTTCACGTGGGCCTGCTGGGAGCCGCCCACGACGCCATCGTGCTGGTGGGACCGGACGGGAACATCACCGAGGCGAATTCCGCGCTCGAGCGCCTGCTCGGCCGCGCGCGCAAGTCGGTCCTCGGACGCCCCATGTCCGAGTTCCTCCGCCTTCAGGACCGCTCGGTCTTCGACGACCTGATCGTTCGGCTCATCTCGAGCGGCACTCCCATCGTGGGGGAGGCGCGCACGATCGTCACTCGCGACGGCGGTTCGGTGTCCGTCGTGCTCAACGCCACGAGGTTCACCGAAGCCGCGGGTGACGTGCGCGGGGCGGTGATCGTGATCCACGACCAGCGCGAGCACCGCGCGGCGGAGCGGCTCGTGCACGACGCGCACGACCAGCTCACGCACCTGCTGCGCCATCTCGACGTGGGCGTCGCGCTCCTGAACCGCGCCGACCTCACGATCGTCGAGCACAACCCGGCGCTGGCTCGCATGTGCGACGCCTCCGACCTGGACCAGCGCCGCTTTCCCGGCCTGCTGCCCGCCCGCGAGTGGACCGAAGTGTCCGGACTGCTCGAGCGCGCCCTGGCCGCGGGCGGCGCCCGCACTCTGGACGACCTCGAGGTGCGGCTTCCGGGCCGCGCGCCGATGTTCTGGACCGTGACGCTCGCGCCGCTGCAGCCGCAGGGCGGCGGCCCCGTGACCCACCTGGTGCTCACGGCCGCGGACATCACCGGCCGCCGGGATCTCGAGGAGCGCTATCGCCACGCCCAGAAGATGGAGGCGGTCGGCACATTGGCCGGCGGCATCGCGCACGAGTTCAACAACCTGCTCACCGCCATTCTCGGCAACGTGACGCTTTCGCTTCTCGACCTGCCCGAGGACCATCCGCTCTCGCCCGGGTTGCGCGACTGCGAGTCGGCCGCGCAACGCGCCGCCGACCTGACCCGGCAGCTGCTGGGCTTCGGCCGCCGCACACCGATGCGCACCCGGCCGACCGACCTTCGCGAAGTGGTCGCCGAGTCGCTGCCGCTCGTCGGGCGAGTCGTGGATCCGCGCATCTCGATCGAGCGCAACGACGAGCCGGGGCTCTGGACCTCGCTCGCCGACCCCGCGCACATCGGGCAGGCGTTCATGAACCTGTGCGTGAACGCGCGCGACGCCATGCCCGAGGGAGGGCGGCTGCGCGTCGCGACGCGAAACGTGCCGGCCGGCCAGCTGCCCGACCGTGAGGGCGAGTACGTGATGCTCGAAGTCTCCGACACCGGGCAGGGCATCGCCCCGGAGGTGCTGGAGCGAATCTACGAGCCGTTCTTCACCACGCGCGGACCCAACCATGGTCCCGGGCTCGGGCTGTCGGTCGTTTACGGCATCGCGGAGCAGCACGGCGGCTGGATCGAGTGCAAGAGCGCGCCGGGAGAGGGCACGTCCTTCCGTCTCTACCTGCCGCGCTTCGTGGCTCAGCCGGCGGAGGCGCTGCCCGAGCCGGGGCGTGGCGAAGTGGTGCTGGTGGTGGACGACGAGGAGTCGGTGCGCACGCTCGCCAAGTCGGTGCTCGAGCGCCTGGGCTACCAGGTACGCCAGGCGGCGGACGGCATCGAAGCGCTCGCGCTGGTGCGCGAGAACGCGTCCGCCGTGCACATCGTGGTGCTCGACCAGACCATGCCGCGCATGTCGGGCGTCGAGACGCTCGCCGAACTGCGCCGCATCGCTCCTGGATTGCCCGTGATCCTGACCAGCGGGTACGAACCCGGGGGCGGACCGCAGGGTGGGGACGGGGGAACGGCCGACGGGTTCCTGCCGAAACCCTACCCACCGGACTCGCTGAGCCGCCTCGTTCGGCAGCTGCTGGATTCCCGGCCACGGCCGGCCGATACCCGGGCGGCACGCAAGCGCGGCGGGGCCGCCGGCTTGACCGGCGGGGCGCGGAACGACTAATCTGCCCGCCCTCACACCAAGCGGGGTCGGCCACTCCGGCCGGCCACAATTCGGTTCCTCGGTAGCTCAATGGTAGAGCATTCGGCTGTTAACCGAAGGGTTGTAGGTTCGAATCCTACCCGAGGAGCCAGTATCGCCGGGGAGCGCTGTGGTCCGCGCTCCCCGGTTGTTTTTTTGGGGATTGCCACGCTCCCCGGCTCCTGAAAGCCTGCCCCCTCGCACTCGCGCCGCGCCCTCTCCACCCTGCGAACCCGGAAGGACGACCCATGTACTTCTCCTCCCTCGGCGCCCTCTTTCTGGCCATCGGGGTCGCGCTCGGCGCGTTCGGCGCCCATGCACTGCGCGACCGCCTCACGCCCGACCTGCTGGCCGTCTTCGAGACCGGCGCCCGCTACCAGCTGATCCACGGGCTGGCGCTGCTGTTCCTCGGGGCCCGGTCCGGGCTTCCGGCGCGGCGGTCCCTGGCGGTGGGCGGCTGGCTGCTGGTGGCGGGCACGATCGTCTTCTCGGGCAGCCTCTACGCGCTCGCGCTTTCCGGCGTCCGCCTGTGGGGAGCCGTCACGCCGGTCGGCGGAGTGTGTTTCCTGGCGGGCTGGCTCACGCTGGCGCGCGCCCTGTGGCCGGCGTCCAGGTGAGCAGCGGCGAAGTCGTCGTCCGCTCGCGACGCGTGGTCACTCCGGCCGGGATCGTGCCCGCGACGGTCGTCTTGCGCGACGGGCTCATCGTGGCCGTCGAGCCGTTCGATAGCGCGCGTGCCGTGACCGCCGATCTCGGAGAGGTCGCCCTGTTGCCCGGCGCGGTGGACACGCACGTGCACGTCGACGAACCGGGACGCACGGAGTGGGAGGGCTTCTCGTCCGCCACGCGAGCGGCGGCCGCCGGCGGCGTCACCACGCTGGTGGACATGCCGCTCAACTCGATTCCCGCCACCAACGACGCCGCCGCGCTGCGCGCCAAGGTGCGCGCCATGTCCGGGCAGCTCGCGGTGGACGTGGGACTGTGGGGCGGAGTGGTGCCGGGCAACGCCCATGAGCTGGCCGCGCTCGCCGAAGCCGGCGTGCTGGGCTTCAAGTGCTTCCTCTCGCCGTCGGGGGTGGAGGAGTTCGCCCACGTGGGCGAGCGCGACCTCGCGCTCGCGATGCCGCTGCTGGCCCGGCTCGGGCTGCCGCTTCTCGCGCACGCCGAGGATCCCGCGCTGCTGCTCGCCCTGCCGTCCTCGACCCGCCGCCATGCCGACTGGCTCGCCAGCCGTCCGGCCGCGGCAGAGGCCGCCGCCATCGCGCTGCTGGCCCGGTTGTCGGCCGCGACGGGCGCGCGCGTGCACGTGGTGCACGTCGCGTCGCGCGCGGCGCTCGACGCGCTGGCCGCCGCGCCGGCAGCGGCCCGGCTGACCGCCGAGACCTGCCCGCACTACCTCAGCTTCGCCGCGGAGCTGATCGCCGACGGCGCCACGATGTTCAAGTGCGCTCCGCCCATTCGCGGCGCTGCCGAGCGCGACGCGCTGGCCGCGGCGCTGCTGTCGGGCGAACTGGCGCTCGTGGCGAGCGACCACTCGCCCGCGCCCCCGGCGACCAAGGACCTCGAGGGCGGCGACTTCGCGCGCAGCTGGGGCGGCATCGCCTCGCTCGAGCTGTCGCTGAGCGCCACGTGGACGGCGCTCGCGCCGCGCGGCGCGACGCTCGCGCAGCTGGCGCGCTGGATGAGCGCCGCCCCGGCGGAACTGGCGGGGCTCCATGAGCGCAAGGGCGCCATCGAGCCGGGCCGGGATGCCGACCTCGTGGCGTTCGATCCCGACGCGGAGTGGAGCGTGGACGCCGCGCGGCTGCATCACCGCCACGCGGTGACGCCCTACGAGGGCCGGGCGCTGCGGGGACGAGTGCTGCGCACGTGGTTGCGCGGCGCCGAGGTGTTCGCCGAGGGCCGCGTGACCGACGAGGCCCCCGGGCGCTGGCTGCGGCCGGGCACTGCGGTGGACCCCGCGCGGGCCTTCGCGTAGCTTTCGCCCCCCATGTTCACGCTCGAATCGCTCAGCGAGAAGCTCGACCGGCTGGCCGCGTTCACGGCGCCGGGGCCGGGAGTGACCCGCCTGGTCTACGACGACGCCTGGTGCGAGGCGCACCTGTGGCTGCAGGCCGAGGCGCGCGCGCTCGGGCTGGCCGCCACCTGCGATGCCGTCGGCAACCTGTGGCTGCACAACCCCGAACTGCCGCCGGGAGCGCGCGTGATCGCGCTGGGCTCGCACCTGGACACCGTCAAGCGGGGCGGCCGCTTCGACGGCGCGTACGGCACCATCGCGGCCCTGCTGCTCGCGGCCGAACTGCGCGGCAGCGGATTTCCCGTGGCCGCGTTCGTGACGTGCGAGGAAGAGGGCAGCCGGTTCCCGATGGCGCTCACCGGCGTGCGCGGACTGCTCGGCCGGCTGGTTCCTTCCGAGTGCGAAGGCGCTCGTGACGCGAACGGCGTCACGTGGGGAGAAGCGCTGGCGGCCGCACGCGCTCGCGGTTGCGCCGCGCCGGCTCCGGCAGCGGGGGCGGCCGTGCCGCGGCTGTTCGACGCCGCGCGGCAGCTGGAACTGCACATCGAGCAGGGACCGGTGCTGGAGTCGTGGGGCGACAAGCTCGCCGTGGTGGACCGCATCGCGGGCTATCGCCGCCTGCGCGCGCGCCTGACGGGCGAGGCGCGCCATGCCGGCACGACGCCCATGGAGCGCCGGCACGACGCGCTCGCCGCCGCCGCCGAGATCGTGCTGGCCGCCGAATCGCTGGGACGCGCGACCGGCGCACCCGGCGTGGCGACGGCCGGATTTGCGAGCGCCGAGCCGGGGCTGTACAACGTGGTTCCCGGCGCGGCCACGCTGGGACTCGAGGTGCGCCACACCGAAGCCGAAGCGCTCGCCCGAATGGAACGCGAGCTGGGCGAGGCCGCGCGCGCGATCGCGCAGCGCCGCGGCGTCGCGATCGAACTCGAGACGAAGGCGGGCGAGGAGCCCACGCCGCTGTCGGAGGAGCTCGCCGCGCAGGCGCTGGCCCTGGCGGCGGGCATGGCGATTCCGCACCGCCGCATGGCGAGCGGCGCCGGGCACGACACCATGGCCTTCGCGCAGGCGGGAGTGCCGGCCCTCATGCTGTTCGTGCCGAGCCGGGGCGGCATCAGCCATTCGCCCGACGAGCTGACCAAGGCGCGCGACCTGTGGGTGGGCGCCGCCTTCGCGCGCGAGCTGCTGGCCGCGTGGCGGCAGGAACTCGCGTGACGATCGAGCAGCTGAACGAGGCATCCGCCGAGGACGCCGCCGCGGCGCTCACGCGCTGCTGCGGGGCGACCGCCTGGGTGCGCGCCATGCTCGCGGCGCGCCCGTTCGAGAATCCCGCCGCGCTGCATGCCGCGGCCGACGCCTGCGCGGGACGGCTCGGCGAGGCGGACTGGCTCGAAGCGTTCTCGCATCACCCGCGCATCGGCGACGTTTCGTCGTTGCGCGCCAGGTTCGCGAACACGGCCGCCTGGGCCGGCGGTGAGCAGGCGGGCGCCGCGACCGCAGGCGACGATGTGCTCGCGGCGCTGGCGACGGGCAACCGGGAGTACGAAGAGCGGTTCGGGTTCCTCTTCATCGTGTGCGCCACCGGACGCGGCGCCGGCGAGATGCTCGCGCTGCTGCGCGAGCGGCTGCCCAACGACCGGGCGCAGGAGCTGCGCACGGCGGCCGCGCAACAGCTGCAGATCACGCACCTGCGTCTCGACAAGCTGCTTTCCGAAAACGGGAGGGAATCATGAGCGCGATCACCACCCACGTGCTGGACCTGTCGTCCGGCCGCCCGGCGGCCGGAGTCGCGGT
>JADLGX010000173.1 GCA_020849095.1 Candidatus Eiseniibacteriota bacterium | reverse complement strand
TCACCGGACGGGACGCCACGGCAACCGAGGCCGGCGGCCTCGGGCTCCCGCCGGATCCCGGGCAGTCGCCGCTCATCGGCAGCGTGGGCTGCCTCGCGGCCCGCAAGGACTTCGGCACGCTGCTCGGGGCGCTGGCGATTCTCGCGGGCGAGGGGCGCGGCTTTCGCTGTGCCATCGCCGGCGACGGCCCCGATCGCGCCGCGCTCGAAGCGAAGGCGCGCGAACTGGGCGTCGCCGAACGGGTGACCTTCCTGGGCGAGCGCGGGGACGTGGACCGGCTGCTGCCCGCCTTCGACCTGTTCACGCTCTCGTCGCGCGAAGAGGGCATTCCCAACGCGCTGCTCGAGGCCATGGCCGCGGCGCGCCCGTGCGTGGTCACGCGCGTGGGCGGCAATGCCGAGGTGCTCGACGACGGGCGCACCGGCTGGCTCGTGCCGCCCGAGAATCCCGCGGCGCTCGCCCGGGCCCTCGCGCACGCCATGGACGATCCCGCCGAAGCGCGCCGCCGCGGCGCCGCCGCGCGCGCCGCCATGCTGAGCGAGCGCAGCATCGATTCCATGGTGCGCCGTCACGAGGAGTTTTACCTGCTGGCGCTCGGCCTTCCGGCCGAGTCCGCCGCGCGAGAACCCATCGAGGTGAAGTCGTGAAGTCCGTCCTGTACGTCACCGCCACGTTTCCCACGCTGGCCGCGTTCATCGAGAACGAGGTCAAGCGCATCGACGGCCGCGGAGTGCGCATTCGCGTGCTCACGCTGCGCTCGGTGAGCAAGCAGTACCAGCCCGAGCACGCGCACCTGGTGACGCTGACCGAGTCCATCGGCTCGCCGTTCCTGGCCGCCAACTGGGTCGCGCTGCTGGCGTGGCTGCTGCGCAAGCCGCACGTGCTGATCCCGGACATGGTGCGCATCCTGTGGGCGTCGCGCGGCTCCACCTACGCGCTCGCCGGCCACCTGGGCTACCTGCCGGCCGCCGCGCGCGTGGCGAGCATCGCCGAGCGCGAGGGCTTCGAGCGCATCCACGGCGCGTGGGCGCACTTTCCGGCGACCGTGGCGTACCTGGCGTCGCGGCTCACGGGCAAGCGGTTCAGCATGGCCGGGCACGCGGGCGGCGACCTGTACCGCATGCAGGAGTTCCTGCCGCAGAAGGCGCGCGCCGCCGACTTCATGACCTGCTGCGTGCGCGGCAACGCCGAGATGGTGCAGAAGCTGGTGCCCGACGCGCGCATCCACTGGCTGTATCACGGCACCGACCTGTCGCGCTTCGGCGGCATCGTGCGCGCGCGCGCGGCCGAGCCCACGCTGCTGATCGTGGGGCGGCTCGCGCAGACCAAGGGCTTCGACGATCTCTTCAAGGCGCTGGGCGTGCTCAAGCGCCGTGGCATCACCCCGCGGCTCGTGGTGGTGGGCGTGGGCCCGCAGCGCGAGCAGCTGGACGCGATCGCCGCCGAGGGCGGCGTGACCGGCCAGATCACGTGGTGCGGATCGCTGACCCACGACCAGCTGGCGCCGCGCTACGCCGAGGCGTGGGTGCTGGTCGCGCCCAGCGTGGTGCTGAGCAACGGGCGCATGGACGGCATTCCCAACGTGGTGATCGAGGCCATGGCCGCCGGACTGCCCGTGGTGGGCACGCGCGCCGCCGGGCTCGAGGAGGCGGTCGTGCCCGGGCAGACCGGGGAGCTGTGCGACCAGCGCAATCCCGAGTCGCTCGCCGACGCGCTGCAGAAGGTGCTGGCCGATCCCGACGGCATCGAGCGCATGAGCGCCGTCGCGCGCGCCCAGGTGCGGTCCACTTTCGACGTGGAGCGGAACTTCGAGACGCTGTGGGCGCTCTTCCAGGGCACCGCCGAAAGAAGCCGCCCATGATCCGGGTCGCGCACGTCGTGGAGGCCATGCACCAGGGAGGCGCCGAGTCGCTCGTGATCGAGCACGTGCGGCTGGCCGCTCCCGATGTGCACTCCACGGTCATCGCGCTCAACCGCGGCGGGCCGGCGCTCGAGGCGGCCGGCGCCGGAGGCGCCGAAACGTTGCTTTTGCAGAAAGGCGGCGCGAAGGCACAGGGCCTGCTGCGCCTCGCGCGCGAGCTGCGCGAGCGCCGCATCGACGTGGTCAACGCCCACAACCCGATCGGCGCGGTGTACGGCACGCTGGCCGCGCGCATGGCGGGCGTGCCCGTGGTGGTGCGCACCGAGCACAGCATTCATTACCCGGGCCGCGGCGGCCGGCTGTACGGGATGGTCGAGCCCTGGCTCACCGGGCTGTCGGACCGCGTCATCTGCGTGTGCGAGGCCTCGCGCGAGAGTCACGTGTCGCGGCTCGGCAATCACGCCCACCGGTTCGTCACCATCCTCAATGGCATCGCCGCCGACGCGGACGGTGCCGCCGGCGCGGCCGGAGGCCGCGATCGCATGAATATCCGCGCCTCGCTCGGCGTCGTTCCCGGCGAGCCGCTCGCGCTCACCGTGGGCAGCCTCACGGTGCAGAAGTCGCAGGACGTGATGCTGCGCGGCATGGCCGTGGCGCTGGAGCGCGTTCCCAACGCGACGCTGCTGATCGCGGGCGAAGGCCGGCTGCGGGACGAACTGCTCGCGCTGCACGCGCAACTGGGGCTCGGCGAGCGCGTGCGTTTCATCGGCGCGCGGCTCGACGTGCCCGAATTGATGCACGCATGCGACCTGTTCGTGCTCTCGTCGTCGCGCGAGGGGTTGTCGGTGACGCTTCTCGAGGCGATGCGGGCGGGCAGGGCGACGCTGGCCACGGCCATCGGCGGCAACCCCGAGGCGGTCGCCGACGGGGTCAACGGGCGCATCGTGCCGGGCGGCGACCCCGCGGCATTCGGGGCGGCGCTGGCCGACATGCTAAGCGATCCCCGGGCGCTGGCCGAGTACGGCGCCGCCGGAGAGCGGCGCTGGCGCGAGCGATTCACCGCGGAACGCATGGTGGGAACGACCGAGGTTCTGTACCGCGAGGCGCTGGCCGCGCGCGGAGCCGGCCGGAACGCCGCCTGAGGGCGCGAGAAACGAGCCGAAACGGCCGATGACGAAGGCGTACGGGCTCCCCAGGGGCCCGCAGGGAGGCAGGGAGAAAAGTGCAGCCGAATATCCGGGTATGGGACACCACGACCGCGTTGAACGCGGATTTCGCCGGTGCATGGGACGCGCGGCTCTCGCGGTCGGCCCATGCGCACTTCGCCATGCGTCTCGACTATCTCGAATGGGAGGCGACGCACGGCCGCCACGCGCGCGCGGTGCTCGTCGAAGCGGACGGCCGCCAGGGCGCGCTCGTGCTGCGCCGCGAGGGGCGGGGGTTCGTGTGCGGCTGGCCGTGGCGCTGCCAGGCGGCGTTCGAGGGCGACGAGGGGAGCGGTCCCTCGGGGCTCGACAGCGCGGCGTGCGACTGGGTGACCACGCAGGTGCAGCTCGCGGCGCACGGTGACCGCGTGCGGGTGTTCCTGCCCGTCGTTCCCGGCGCCGAGGATCCGATCGTGCGCGGCACCACGCTCATCAAGGATCTCGCGTTCGACGACGAGAAACTCGCGGCCACGATCGACTCCGACAAGCGTCGCGTGGTGCGCAAGTTGGACAAGGCCGGGTGGCAGGTGATCGAGGGCACCACGGCCGCGCACTTCCGCGCGTTCCGCCAGCTGCAGCACGACAACGACGTGCGCCTGGGCCGCGGCACGCCGCCGGGCATCGTCGAGGAGCCGCAGCGCGGCGAGGACTGGCGCGAATGGGAGCTGCCCTGGCAGTGGCTGCTGCTCGCGGTCCACGAAGGTGTGGTACACGCGGGCTCCGGTTATGGTCGCGCGGCCAACGGCATGGTGGACTACCGCGCCAACGCCTCGACGCCCGAGGGGCGCAAGGCGGGCGCGAACACGCTCATCGCGTGGGCCGCCATGACGCGCGCCCGCGATGCGGGCTACCGCTGGATGAACTGGGGCGGCAACACCACGTTCAAGAAGCAGCTCGGCGGGGAGACCGTCGTGATGACGAACCGGCTGGGTGGTGGCGCGCTGTGGGCCGCGCCGAACGCGGTCGAGATGGCGATGGGACACACCCGTGCGACGCTGGCCAAGTGGGTCAAGGAACGGCGGGGCAGCACGAGCGGGCAAGGAACGAAGAAATGACCGGCGCGAACGGCGGGAGGAAGTCATGAGCGGGACGAGTGGAACCGCGCGCGAGCGCTTCGAACGGTTCGTCCGCTGGACGATCGAAAAGGAATACGTTCCCGTGCAGGCCCGCCTGCCGGACGGCGAGCGCGAGGCGTTCGCGGACTACTACAAGAAGCTGCCCAAGCCCGGCGACGAGGCGGCGATCCAGCGCTACCTGCGCGGCTTCTGGCGCAGCGAGGCCGGCTGGACCGCGCGCTGGCTCGTGAGCCGCGGCAAGGCCATCGGCGGCGCGCCGCGCGTGATGGATGCCGGCTCGGGTTTCGGCACCTACTCGATGCTCTACGCCTCGGTGGGCGCCGAAGTCGTGGGCGCCGACCTTCGCCCCGACCGTCTCGACGCGGCCGAGAAGCGCCTGGCGTTCCACGCCGAGTCCACCCAGGAGAAGCTGCCGGTCAAGTACGTGCGCGCCGACCTCACGCGCGAATGGGACTCCGACTACGACCTCGTGTGGGTGTACAACGCCCTGTCGCACATCGATCCGCTCGAGGCGTTCCTCGCGCAGACGCGCAAGCACCTCAAGAAGGGCGGCGTGCTGGTGGTGGGCGACATCAACGGCGCGCACCCCGAGCACGTGAGCCGGCTCAACGAACTGCGCGGCGACGCCGTGCACCAGGAGTACGTGGCGCCGGACGGCGAGCGCCACGCCTACGCCGTCGAACGTCCGTTCCCGCCCTCCGAGATCCGCCAGATCTTCGAGAGCAACGGGCTCGCGATGGTGCACCACGAACTCTACTGGGGCGGGCTGGGCGCGTTGCCCGAGCCGCTCTACCAGGCCTTCATGTCGCCGCTGCAGCGGCAGTGGCAGCTCGGGCATTCGGTCGCGCGCCGCCAGCTGGTCGTGGCGACCGCGAAGTAAAGAGGACATGGCGAAGGAACGCTCGAAGGTCCTGTTCGTGACGCAGTACTACCCGCCCGAGACGGGCGCGGCCCCGGCGCGCGCGCTCCACTTCGCGCGGGCGCTGCGCCGCGCCGGGCACGACGTGCGCGTGGTCACGGGACTGCCCAACCATCCGTCGGGCGTGATCCGTCCCGAGTACGCCGGCATCAAGCGCCGGCGCGAGACGCACGACGGGGTCGAGGTGGACCGCGTGTGGCTCTTCGCCACGCCGCGCAAGACTCCGCTCACCCGGCTGTGGAACCACCTGAGCTTCGCGCTCTCGGCGATTCCCGCCATGCTCGAGGGCCCGAGGCCGGACGTCGTGGTCGCCACCACGCCGCCGCTCTTTCATGGCGTCACGGCGTGGCTGGCCGCCAGGTGGCACGGCGCGGCGTTCGTCAACGACTGCCGAGACGACTGGCCGCACGCCGCGATCGCGCTGGGCGAGATGCGCCCGGGGCTGGTGGCCGACGTGCTCGATGCGGTCGCGCAGTTCTTCCAGCGCCGAGCCGCGCGCATCCTGGTGGTGACGCCGGGCATGCAGCGCCAGCTGGCGAGCCGCGGGTTCGAGGAGCGCCGGCTGGTGTTCCTGCCCAATGGCGCCGACACCGAGCTGTTCCGCCCGCCGCCCTCGCCCGTGAATCGCGAGGGCCGGCCGTTCACCGTGCTGTACGCCGGCACGCACGGGCTGGTGCACGGCATGGACGCGCTCCTCGACGCCGCGGCGATTCTTCGCGACGAGAACATCGTGTTCCGCTTCGTGGGCGACGGCGTCGCCAAGGAGGGGCTGCAGCAGCGCGCGGCCGCCGAGGGCCTGCGCAACTGCGTGTTCGAGCCCAGCGTGGCGCCCGCCGACCTCGTGGCGCTGCTCCACCACGCCGATGCCGCCATCGCCACGACGCGCGCGAGCGAGTTCGCCGGCGAGACCATTCCGGTCAAGCTCTTCGACTATCTCGCCTGCGGCTGCCCGGTCGTGGCCGCGGTGCGCGGCGATGCGGCGCACGTGGTGGAGGCCTCCGGCGGCGGGCTGGTGGTGGAGCCCGAGAACGGCGCCGCCATTTCCGCGGCCGTGCGCCGCCTGCGCGACGAGCCCGCGCTGCGCGCGAAACTGGCGGAGACCGGACCGGCGTTCGTGGACCGCGAGCACTCGCGCCGCGCGCTGGGCGAAAGGCTGGTCGCGATCCTCGACGAGGCCCGGCTCGAGGGGAAGGGCCGCGACATCGCGCCCCGCCCGGACGGCGCGCACGCGGTGATCAAGCGCGCGCTCGACATTGTGCTGTCCGCCGCCGCGCTGGTGCTCTTTGCGCCGGTCATGCTGGCGGTGGCGCTGGCCATCCGGCTCGAGTCGCCCGGCCCCGCGCTGTTCGCGCAGCGCCGCAGCGGGCGGGGGAGCAGCCAGTTCACGCTGCTCAAGTTCCGCAGCATGGCCGTGGGCACTCCCGACCTGGCCACCCACCTGGTGGCGCCGGGCGTGGTGCGCGTGACGCGCGTGGGCGCGTTCATCCGCCGCACGAGCCTCGACGAGCTGCCGCAGCTGTTCAACATCCTGCGCGGCGACATGACGCTGGTGGGCCCGCGGCCCGCGCTCCACAACCAGCACGACCTGATCGCCATGCGCCAGGAGGCGGGAGTCGACGCGCTGCTGCCCGGGCTGACCGGCTGGGCGCAGATCAACGGTCGCGACGAGATCCCGATGGAGCGTAAAGTGGCTCTCGACCGCGAATACCTGGAGCGCCTGTCCCCGGCATTCGACCTGGAGATTCTCGTGCGCACCGCGCTGACGCTGTTCACCATGCGAGGCACCCGATGAGCGCCGTGCTCGGTACGCCCGCCCGGCCGTCGAGCGCCGCGGCGTGGGCGCAGGCCTGCGCACTGCTCGCGGTGGCCGCGGTCATGTACCACCGCACGTTCGCCGGGCTGTGGGAGACCTGGTCCACCAACGACAACTACTCGCACGGCCCGCTCATTCCGCTCACCTCGGTGGCGCTCGTGTGGCTGCGCTGGGACAAGCTGCGCAGGCTCGAGGTGCGACCCGACGGGCGCGGGCTGTGGCTGGTGCTGCTCGGCTGCCTCATGCAGGTGCTCGGCACGCGCGCCGACCTGTTCGCGCTCGAGGGCTGGTCGGTGCTGCCGCTGCTGTTCGGGCTGTCGTTCACGTTCTTCGGGCGCAGCGTCACCCACATGCTCGCGTTTCCGCTGGGCTACCTGGGCTTCATGCTCACGTTCCCGCCCGTGGTCATGAACACGCTCAGCTACGCGCTCAAGGAACTCGCGGTGCGCGCCTCCATCTGGGGCGCCCAGGCGGCCGGGGCGCACGTGCAGCGCGACGGCATGTCGCTGTTCCTGGCCACCGGCGAGCTGCGCGTCGAGAACC
This sequence comes from Candidatus Eiseniibacteriota bacterium, assembly GCA_020849095.1. GTDB lineage: Bacteria > Eisenbacteria > RBG-16-71-46 > RBG-16-71-46 > RBG-16-71-46 > CAIXRL01. The sequence continues at coordinate 3,916 of JADLGX010000173.1, read as the reverse complement.
CCTGCAGCGGGCTGCGCTCGCTGCTCGCGCTCGTCGCCACCGGCACGCTGTTCGCGTACTTCCAGCCCGGCGGCACCTGGCGGCGCTGGGCGGTCATGCTCGCCGCGGTGCCCATCGCGCTCGCGGGCAACATCGCCCGGCTCACCATGCTCGTGATCGTCGCCGACCGCACCAGCGTCGAGCAGGCGACGGGCAAGTTCCACGACGCCTCGGGCTACGTGCTCTACGCGGTCTCGCTCGCGCTCATGCTGGGCGCCCGCTGGCTGCTGACCCCGCGCGAGCTGCGCGGCGGGCGGGCCACCGGAGCGGGAGGGGCGCGATGAAGCGATTCCTCCTGGCGCTGCTCATGATGGGCGCGACCGCCGCGATCGTGGTGGGGAACCCGCCCGAGAACCTCGCGCTCGGGCGTGGCGTGCTCAAGCAGGTGCCCGCCTCGTTCGGGCCGTGGAGCGGCAGCGAACTCAGCTTCGAGGATGCCGTGGTCGAGGAGCTGCAGGCCGACGACATCCTGATCCGGCGCTACGAGATGGGCACGCAGCCGGTGTGGCTGTGCATCGTCTACCACCAGAACCGCCGCTACGGCGCGCACGACCCCAAGCTCTGCTACGAGTCGCAGGGTTACGTGATCGAGCGCGAGGGCAAGGCGCGCGTGGACGACGGCAGCCCGGGCGGGCTCGAGGTGAACACGTTCCTCACCGAGAGGCAGAAGCTGCGCCGCGTGGTCTGGTACTGGTGGAGCACCAACGGCCTCTCGACCAACGACGTGGGGGCGTTCCGCACGCGCATGGCGTTCTCGGGCGCGCTCGACAACCGTTCTTGGGGCGCGTTCATCCGCGTCGAGTCCACGGCGCCCGACGGCGACATCGAAGCCGCCAAGGCGCGCGTGAAGGACTTCGCCGGCCGGGTCGCCGCCGACCTGCCCGGAGTGTTCGCCCGCGCCATGACGCCGGCGCCGGCCGCGCCCGCCGCGCCGGCCGCGCCCGACTCCGCGGCGAGCCTCGCTCCGGCGCCATGAACCTGCTGGAGCAGCTGGCGCTGGGCTGGCACTGCCCGCTCCGCGCGCTGCGCGAGTGTTTCCGGTCCGCGCTCTGGCGCCCCTGGTGGCCGCTGCTGGCGGGCTACGTGGTCGCGCTGCTGGCGCTGGCCTTCGCCGCGCATCCGCTGCTCAGCCCGGTCATGGCGCCGGTCGTCCGGCTGGCGGCGGGCGACGACGCGCTGCGCTACCCCGAGCTGTTCCGCCGCCTGCCGGGGTTGTGGAAGTGGGCGCAACTCGCGCTCGACGCGCTCGTGACACCGTTCGCGGCAGGATATTCCGCGCTGCTGTGGTCGGAGCGGTTCCACGGCGTGCCGCTGCATCCCGCGCACGCCCGCGCCGAGATGCTGCACCGCGCGCCCAAGCTGCTGCTGGCCATGCTGCCGGTCACGCTGGCCACGGTGCTCGGCAACGCCGCGCTGGACTCGCTGGCCAGCGTGCGGATGTCGGGATTGTCGCGCGCGCTCGCTCCGCAGGCGATCGGCGCGCTCCTCTTCTTCGTGCGCGCGGCCTGCTTCTACGCCGTTCCCATGGTGATGCTCGACCGGCGCGGGCCGCTGCGCGCCCTGCTGGTGTTGCCGGGCACGCTGGGCAAGGGGCTGCTGCCCGCGGTCGTGGCCTGCCTGCTCTTCGCGCTCGTGCAGGCGCCGTTCGCCGTCCTGCTGGCGCAGCCCGGCGCGCTCGCCGCGCGCCTGCCGGAGGCCGTGCTCGGCGTGGCGCTGGTCTCGGCGTTCGTCTCGGTGGCGCTCGCGGGGCTCGCCTCGGGCGCGGGCACCCTGCTGTACCTGAGCTCGCTGCTGCCGGGGGAGGACGAGGAATGAGGCGCGCCACTTTCGCCACGCTCGCGCTGCTCTCGGCGCTGCCGCTCTCGGGCTGCGGCGACCCGGCGCTGTGGGCGCGCTGGCAGGCCGAGCGCGGGCTGTTCCACGCGCGCGCCGCCGCGGCGAAGCTGCCCTCGCATCCGGTGGACGACGCGGCGATGCGCGCGGCCGAGGCGGGCGCCATGCGGGTGATGGAGCAGTTCCCCGCGGCGCGGTGGGCGGACGACCCGTCCGCGCGCGGGGCGGGACGCCAGGTGGGACTGGCCTCCGGGCGCGCGGCGCTGCTGCTCGCCGAACTGGCCGACCGGCGGAACGCCGACACGCTCGCGGTCGAGCGGCTGCGCGACGTCTTGCGCGACTACGCGGCGCTGCCGGCGATCACGATTCCGGCGCGGCTGTCGATGGCCAGCGCGCTGCAGCGGCTCGGCCGCTTCGACGAGGCGCTCGCCGTGCGCGAGGAAGTGGTGGCGCTCGACCCCATGGTGGACCCCGACCGGCGAGGCCCGTCGCCCGAGGTGGTCGAGACCGCGCTGCGGGTGGCGAACGAACTGCGCCGCCGCGACCTGCCCGAGCAGGCCGAACAAATGCTGTCCGGCGCCGCGGAACGCTACGCGCAGGCGCTGGCGCGGGCGCGCGGGCGCGACTCGCTCGTGTTGTCCGACGCGCTCGCGCTGCTGCACGTGACGCGCGGGGACGCGCCCTCGGCGCTGGCTGTCGGGCGTGCCGCGCTGGCGGCGGCGCCGGCCGGCGAGCGCGGCGGCCGGCTGCTGGTCATGGCGCAGGGCGCGCTCGACGCGGGCTCGCCCGACTCCGCAGTGGTCTACGCCCGCTGGGCGGCCGGCGCGGGCGGCAGCCGGCGCGTGACCGGCCTGGCGTTGATGGCGGCGGCGCAGGCGTGGGAGGCGCTCGGTGAAGGCGATTCGGCCATCACCGCCTACGACGCCGTGCTGCGGCGCTGGGCGGATCCCGGCGTGCTCGGCGCGCCCGCGCACTTCCAGCGCGCGCGGCTGCTCGAGCGCCGCGGCGACTGGCTCAACGCCAACGCCGAGTACAACGCGCTCGTGGCCTCGCAGCCCTCGCACCCGCTCAGCTTTCTCGCCGCGCAGCGCATCGTGCGCCATCACCTGAACGCGGGCGAGACCGAGCTGGCCCGGGTGCAGGGCGAGCAGGTGATCGACAACCTCACCCACCTGCTGGCCAGCTACCGCGACGACGGCGTGCAGCGCCAGGCCAGCCTCGTGCGCGCCGACCTGCTGCTCGAGCTGGGGCGCATCGCCGACGCCGAGTCCTCGCTGGTGGCGTTGTGGCGGCGCTTTCCCGGGGATTCCGCCACGGAGGACGGCGCATTGCGCGCGGCCCGCCTCGGGGCGCATCTTCCCGGTGGCCGGGAGCGCAGCACGCGGGTGCTCGTGGAGCTGAGCCGACTGGCCGCCGATCCCGTCGTTCGCCGTTCGGCCGCCGCCGCGCTCCAGAGCGCCGCGTCGGACGACTGACAGGAGGCCCGCGTGGAGTGGAGCTGGCATGCCTCGCCGATCCAGGCCGCGATCGTCACGGCGAGCGCGCTGCTGCTCTCTGCGATCGGACTTCTCGCGCTGCTGCGCCGCGGCCACTGGCTGACCACGCTGCTGTTCTCGTCGGCGTTCCTGTCGCTGGCCGCCTTCCAGGCGGGAACGCTCGGCATGGTCAACGCTCCCGACGAATGGTCGGCGCGCGTGTGGGCCAGCTACCTCGCGCGCAACTCCGCGCTGGTCTCGTGGCTGTGGCTCACGCTCAGCGTGGTGCTGGGCCGGGCCGAGCCGCGCCACCACATCCGCAACGCCGGCGCCTACTTGTCGCTGTCCCTGCTGGGCTGCATCGTGCTGGCCACGGCCGCCGGGACCTCCTCGGTCGTGGAGACGGTCGAAGGGCACGGGCCCGAGGCGATCGTGGTGTTCGGCCCGATCGGCAAGCTCTACCTGATCTACCTGGTGGTGGCGATGGTCGCCGTGCTCATGAACCTCGAGAGCATGCTGCGCACTTCGCCCGCGCAGGGACAGAAGCGGCTGCGCCCGCTGTTCCTGGC
>JADLGX010000172.1 GCA_020849095.1 Candidatus Eiseniibacteriota bacterium | reverse complement strand
GCGATGAAGCTGGTGGTGAACACGGCCTACGGTTACCTGGCCGCGGGCGGACTCACGCGTTTCGCCGACGTGCACGCGGCCAACGAGGTGACCCGGCGCGGGCGCGAGACGCTCGCGCTGATGTGCCACGAACTGCGCGCGCGCGGCGTCACGCGGCTGGAGGCCGACACGGACGGCATCTACTTCGCCGTGCCCGCCGAGTGGACCGAGGCCGACGAGCGGCGCGTGGTGGCCGAAGTCGGCGCGCTGCTGCCGCGGCTGGTGCAGCTGGAGTTCGAGGGACGCTACGCCGCCATGCTGTCGCACGAACCCAAGAACTACGCGCTTCTCGGATACGACGGACGCCTGACGCTGCGCGGCGTGGCGTTTCGCTCGAGCCGCGCCGAGCCTTTCGGTGAGGCGTTCCTGCGCCGGGCGATCGGCTGCCTGCTCGCGGGCGACGTGCCCGGCGTGCGCCAGGCCTACGTGGACACGGTGGACGCGCTGCGGCGCCGCGAACTGTCCACGCACGACGTGTCGTCGCGGGTGCGGCTGACCAAGTCGCCCGCCGAGTACGCCGCGTCGCGGGAATCGCGGCAGGAGCATTCGTACGAGGCGCTGCTGGCGGCGGGCCGGCGCGAGTGGCGGCGTGGCGAGCGCGTGCGCGTGTATCGCGCCGCCGGAGGCGGGGCAGGGCTGGTGCGCGAGGGCGCCGCCGCGGAGCAGCGTCCCGACCCGCGCGACTACGACGTGGAGCACTACCGGCGCGTGCTCCAGGTGAACTTCGCCTCGCGGCTCGCGCGCGCGTTCGCGCCCGCGGACTTCGCGGCGCTCGTCGCCGACCCCGACCGCCCGACGCTGTTTCCGCCCGCATACGAGCGCATGCGGGCGGAACTGCGCGAGGTTTAGGCGGGGAGTGCACGCGAGGGGGCCGTGCGGCCCCTTCGCCTGCGGATCACCCACTCGGCCACGATCACGTTGATCACCCAGCCGGCGCCCATCATCACTCCTCGTCCCGTCTCGCCAGGCTGGCCGACCAGCAGGAAGTAGGGCAGGTGGGTGAATACCTGCGTGCCCGCCCCGAGGCCGATGGCGTAGGCGCGCGTCATCCAGTCACCGTGCGCGACGAAGTCGCGGCGGCCGATCGACACCAGGGCCAGCACGAGCGAGGCGAGCATGCCCATGCCGAACACGAGCCGTTCCACGTACACCGCGACGCCGTCCCAGGCGGCCCAGGGATAGAAGTGCGCAATCCACAGCCCCGTCAGCGCGGCCACGAATCCCATCACGACCAGCACCTTGCCGGCGGTGCGATGCCACGTCCGGTTGCGCCGGCGAAACGCCGGCGCGAACTGGAGCGCGCCCAGGAAGCTGAAGGGGATGACCGCGAGAATGTGCAGCATCAGGGGAATCGGCGCGTCCCCGAATCGTTCTTGGGTTTCGCTGACTGGGGCGCCTGGCGCCACTTCCGCGAGCCGGATCGTGCCGGCAACAGCCGGCACGAGACTCAGCAGGATCAGCAACCCGGGGATGAGCCACTCCGGCCGCCGCGAAACCGCCAGGGCGCCCGCGCTCATCGCGACACCAGCCGCAGGCCGGCGAGCAGCGCCACCTCGTTGCGGGTGTCCGTGCCGCCGCCGCCCGCCAGCGGCCGGAACCGCGTCAGGTACTGGCGCGCCTCGAGACGCACGCGAACGCCGCCCGCGCCCAGTTCGCCACCGACGCCCGCGTAGGCCGCCGCGTTGTGCCGGACCGCGAGGTCGAGATGGCGGTGGTTGTACGAGCGCGCACCGGCGCCGATGCCGGCGAACGGGCGGAACGTGACGGCGCGGCCCAGGTTCCGCTGCGCGGCGCGCGCCTCGACGCCCGCGTCGTAGCTGAACAGGTCGAGCGGCTGCTCACTGGAGAAGCCGAGGTCGCGGCTGCGGGCCCAGCCCGCCATCGCGGTGACGGCCACCGCCGGGTGCGCGACGTACGAGAGCTGCATGGTGCTCAGCGAGGCGTTCGAGAGGACGTCCCGCTGCTCACCGGCGGGCAGGACGGCGCCGGAGGACATGAGGAACTCCCAGCGAGCGGCGGGCGCGGCCGGGCTCTGGGCGCTCGCCGGCAGGGGCGCGGCGGAGAGCGCGACGACCGAGGCGACGAGGGCGGAGGCGAGCGAGACGAACGACGTGAAGCGGGTGCGGCGAGCGACGGACGTACGGACGAACGTGCGGATCATGAGAGTGAACCTCCAGGATGGAGTGGAGTGGGACTGCGTGGTGAACGGGGGAAAGGGATCCGCCTCAGGGAGGCGGGGTCGGACGTTCGCACGCCGCCGAGACGGCGAGCGCGACGACCATGAGTCCCGCGGCGGCGGCGACCGTGGCCCGCATGCCCGCGGCGATGGCGGCGGGGGCGGCCGACGTGATCTCGCCGCTCCCGGCGCCGAACGCGAACACGGCGCCCATGAGCGAAGCGCCGGTGATGAGCCCGAGGTTGCGCGACAGGTTGAGCAGGCCGGAGAGCGCGCCGCGATCGCCGGCGGCGACGCGCGTCATGACGGAGGTGTTGTTGGACGTCTGGAACAGCGCGTAGCCCGCAGTGACGACCGAGATGGCGAGCACGTAGCCGGCTGCGCCCAGCCGGACGGGCAACTGGGACAGCGCGATCGCGCCCAGCGCCATGGCGAGCAGTCCCGCGCGGGCCGTGCGCCGCGTGCCGATGCGATCGGCCAGCCGCCCGGCCGGCACTCCGGCCAGCGCCACCACCAGCGGGCCCACGGACAGCAGCACGCCGACGAGCGCGGGCGGAAGCGCGAGCGCACGGGCCAGGTAGAACGGCCCGACCACCAGCGTGGACATCATGACGGCGGAGACCAGCGCGCCGCTGGCGAGGCTCGCGCCGAGGACGTTGTCGCGGAACATCTCCAGCCGGACGAGCGGCGCGGGCACCCGGGACTCGGCGAGCACGAACATCCCGGCTCCGGCCGCCGCGGCCAGCAGCAGTCCCAGCGTGAGCGGGCCGAGCCGGCCGTGCTCGAGCGTCATGGCGAGCGCGTACGAGGCGAGCGTGCCCGCCAGCAGCACGGTGCCGAGCGGGTCGAGCAGCGCCCGGCCGCCCGCGGGCGCCGGCCGGTCCGCGGGCAGGTGGCGAGACGCGAGCAGCAGGTTGAGCAGGCCCACCGGCACGTTGACCAGGAACAGCCAGCGCCAGCCGAGCGCGGCCACCAGCAGCCCGCCGAGCGAGGGCCCGAACGCGGTGCCGATCGCGGACATGGTGCCGAGCAGCCCCATGGCGCTGCCCGTGCGCTCGCGCGAGACGGTGTCGCCGACAAAGGCGAGGCTGAGCGCCATCATGATCGCGGCGCCGAGTCCCTGCGCTGCCCGTGCCACCAGCAGCATGGCGAGGCCGGAGGCCGCGCCGCAAGCCAATGACGCGATGGTGAAGAGCGCGATGCCCGCCAGCAGCAGCCGCCGGCGACCGACGACATCGCCGAGCCGGCCCGCGCTCACGATGAGCGTGGTGATGGCGAGCAGGTAGGCGAGCACGATCCACTGCACGGCCGGGAACGAGGCCGAGAAGGCGTCGGCCAGCGTGGGCAGCGCGGTGTTGGCGATGCTGGTGTCCAGCGACGCCATGAGGACCGGAAGTGAGAGGGCGGCGAGCGCCCCGCGGGTGTTCGTGCGGCTCGTGTGGGTCGTCATGCGAGGATCATCGGCCCCAACGGGGCATGGCGGAAGACGCAGCGTTTGCACTTCATGCGTGCGTCTGACGCCATGTATGGGCTAGCGTCCACCCATGTCCACACCCGACCTGAACCTGCTGGCCGCGCTCGACGTGCTGCTCAGCGAGCTCAGCGTGGCGCGCGCTGCGAGGCGGCTGCGACTGAGCCCGTCCGCGATGAGCCGGACGCTCGCGCGGCTGCGCGAGGCGACGGGCGATCCGCTGCTCGTGCGCGCCGGCCGCGGCCTGGTGCCCACGCCGCGCGCGCTCGAACTGCGCGAGCGCGCCGGGCGGCTGGTGCAGGAGGGCAGCGCCGTGCTGAGCCCGGTCGAGCGGCTCGATCCCGCGAAGCTCGTCCGCACGTTCACGCTGCGCTCGAGCGACGGCTTCGTGGAAAACTTCGGGCCGCGCCTGCTGGCGCGTGTCGGAGCCGAGGCGCCCGGCGTGCGGCTGCGCTTCCTTCAGAAGAGCGACAAGGACAGCGCGCCGCTGCGCGAAGGGAGCGTGGACCTGGAGACCGGCGTGCTCGAGCCGGAGATGAGCCCCGAGCTGCGGGCGAAGGCGCTGTTCCGCGATCGCTTCGTGGGCGTGACGCGCAGCGCCCACCCGCTGGCGCGCGGAAAGCTCACGCTCGCGCGCTACCTGGCGGGCCGCCACGTGAGCATCTCGCGCCGGGGCGAGGCGCAGAACATGGTGGACTCCCTGCTGGAGTCGCTCGGCCACCGGCGCGAGATCGCCGCCATCGTGGGCGGTTTTTCGGCGGCGATCGCGCTGGCCCGCAACTCGGACCTGATCGCCACCGTCCCCGAGCGCCACACCCAGAGCCTGCGCGCCGGCATGCACCGCTTTCGTTTGCCGTTCGAAGCTCCGGAGTTCACGGTGTCGCTCATCTGGCATCCGCGCATGGATGCCGACGCGGCGCATCGCTGGCTGCGTGGGTGCGTGAGCGGGGAGTGCGGAGGACGCGGTTCTTCCTAGGCGACCTCACGGCGGTTGAAAGCGCTTGGCAATCGCACCGCTCATCGTGGACATTGTGTGCTCAGGGAATCTTCACTACCACGGAGGGTGGACCCTTGGCCGCAGGCCTGCGCTTCATCGAGTCGTTGCCCGTCCAGTCGCGCACCCCGGGCAAGGTGCTTCGTTGCGATTCCGAGTTCGTGGGCGTGCTGGTGGCCGAGGGCGGCCGCCGGTTGGTCGCGATCCGACCCATTCCACGCGGGGCGTACCTGTTCACGATGCTCGGCAGCGAGCGCCCTTCGCCCACGCGCTACTCGGTGCAGGTCGGGGCCGAACTGCACCTGGATCAGGATTGCGCCCGTGACGAGTTCGACCTGGTGCGGCGCTTCTTCTGGCGCTACCTCGACCATCACTGCGAGCCCACGGCCTTCATCCGCGACCGCGACGTCATCGCCACTCGCGACATCGCCACGGGCGAAGGGGTGACGTTCGACTACAACACCACCGAGTACGACATGGCCGAGCCGTTCGACTGCCACTGCGACAGCGAGCGCTGCGTGGGAACGGTCCGCGGCGCCCGCCACCTGACCGGCGAGCAGCGCGCGCGACGGGAGCACCTGCTCCCCGGCTACCTGCGCTGAACGTCGCGGGCCGCTCGCGCTACTTGGGCTTGGCGAGCGTGTTGATGTGCGCGATCACGTGCTCGACCTCGGCGGGCTTGAGCTGGCCGGACTTCACGAACGGCACCATGCCCTTGGCGATGTTCCCGTCCGAGATCGTCGAGCGCAGGTAGCCGTCGCGATCCTTGCGCTTGGGGTCCGCCCAGATGGCCGGGAGCGTCCAGTTGGGCGTCTTGTTCGCCCCCAGCGCCACGCCGCCAGTTCCATCGGGCTTGTGGCACGAGACGCACTTGGTGGCGTAGATCGCTTTGCCGGCGGCGGCATTTCCCTTGGCGGGAGGGACGGCGAACGCGAGGGCGGGAAGGAATCCGAGCAGGGCGAGCGTCGTGAGCGCGCGCCGCGCCGCGCGTGAAACCGGCGAGTGCTTCATGAGGTGTCGAGCTCCGGGATCGAGTCACGTTCGGCTCTCGCGACCGGACGGCGCGAGACGGGTGAGCGCTCCCGGAGAGTCTCGGCAGGCCGGGGGCGAACTTTTGCCCCCGGTGCGCTCGCTCGCTTGACCCTTTCGCAACAACCGACTGCACCCGTCGGCCCAGTTGACGCCCCACAAGGCCCGGTTCAGCATGCGGAGGTTCGGGGTTCTGCGTGGTGGCATCTTGCTGCGCCACACCCCGATGGGCGCGACACGCGGCCCATGAGCGGTTTTCTGGAACGAGTCATCCCACCGCGTGAAGGGGCGCCGCAAATTACGGGCGGTTCGAACGCATCGGAACTCCGAGCCCCGGCGGTCAGCGGGGCGCTATCGGGGGGACCCATATGGCATTGGTGATCGGAATACCCACGGAAGTGGCGGCGCTCGAAAAGCGTGTCGCCACCGTGCCCGAAGTGGTCGAGAAGCTCATCAAGCTCGGCTTTTCGGTGATGGTGCAGAGTGGCGCCGGCGACGCGGCGAACTGTGACGACGACTCCTATCGCGCCGCGGGCGCGAGCATCGCCGACTCGGCGGCCGCGCTGTGGGCCGGATCGGACATCGTGTTCAAGGTGCGCGGCCCGTCCATGGACGAAGTCGCCCTCCTGAAGCCGGGCGGCACGCTGGTGTCGTTCATCTGGCCGGCGCAGAACCCCGAACTCATGCAGGCGCTCGCGGCCAAGAAGGCGACCGTGCTCGCCATCGACTCCCTGCCGCGCCAGCTGAGCCGCGCCCAGAAGATGGACGCGCTCACCTCCATGGCGGGCGTGAGCGGCTATCGCGCCGTGGTCGAGGCCGCCAACGCCTTCGGCCGGTTCTTCAACGGACAGATCACCGCCGCCGGCAAGATTCCGCCGGCCAAGGTGTTCATCGCCGGCGCCGGCGTGGCGGGACTCGCTGCCATCGGCACGGCCGCCAACCTGGGCGCCATCGTGCGCGCCAACGACACGCGGGCCGAAGTGGCCGACCAGGTCGTGTCGCTGGGGGGCGAGTTCGTGAAGGTGGACTACGAAGAAGAAGGCTCCGGTGGCGGCGGTTACGCCAAGGTGATGAGCGAAGGCTTCCAGAAGGCCCAGCGCGAGATGTACGCCAAGCAGGCCAAGGAAGTGGACATCATCATCACCACCGCGCTGATTCCCGGTAAGCCCGCGCCGCGGCTGATCACCGCCGAAATGGTGCAGAGCATGAAGCCGGGCAGCGTGATCGTGGACATGGCCGCCGAGCAGGGCGGCAACTGCGAACTGACCGAGCCGGGCAAGGCCGTGGTCAAGCACGGCGTGACCATCGTCGGCTACACCGACCTGGCCAGCCGCCTCGCCAAGCAGTCCTCGTCGCTCTACGCCACCAACTTGTTCCGGCTCACCGAAGAGCTGTGCAAGACCAAGGACGGCGTGATCGACGTGAACATGGAAGACGAGGCCATTCGCGGCCTCACGGTGATCAAGGAAGGCGCCATCACGTGGCCGCCCCCGGCGCCCAAGCCGGTCGCCGCTCCCGCCGCTCCGGCCGCCGCCGCCGCCAAGCCCGCCGAGAAGCCCAAGGGCGGACACGGACACGGCGCGGTGCAGGCTCCGCCGTCGTGGAAGAAGACGGGCATCCAGTTCGGCGTGATCGCCGTGCTGTTCTACCTGATCGGCGCGGGCGCTCCCGCGGCGTTCCTCGGTCACTTCACGGTGTTCGTGCTGGCGTGCTTCGTGGGCTACATGGTGGTCTGGAACGTCACCGCCGCCCTGCACACGCCGCTCATGAGCGTGACCAACGCCATCTCCAGCATCATCGTCATCGGTGCGCTCGTGCAGATCGCGCCTCCGCTGGCGGGTGACGCCTCTTCCGCGGTTCGTCCGACGGGCTGGATCCTGGGCCTGGCCGTGACGAGCATCGTCCTCGTGACCATCAACATGTTCGGCGGCTTCGCGGTGACGCGTCGCATGCTGGATATGTTCAGGAAATAGGGGGAGGCCACCATGTTCCTGACTCCGAGTCTCTCCAGCGTCGCCTACATCGGCGCGATCATCCTGTTCATCATGAGCCTCGGCGGGCTCTCGCATCCCGAGACCAGCCGCCGCGGCAACCAGTACGGCATCATCGGCATGGCGCTGGCGGTGCTGGCGACCCTCTTCGGACCGCAGGTGACGGCCGCCGGCTTCGGCTGGATCGTGGGCGCCATGGCGGTCGGCGCTTCGATCGGCCTGTACGCCGCGCGCGTCGTGAAGATGACCCAGATGCCCGAACTCGTGGCGCTCATGCACAGCCTGGTCGGTGTGGCCGCGGTGTTCGTCGGGTTCGCCAACTACATCGACCCGGCCGCCACGGGACAGTTCACGGGCGCCGAGCTGGCGATTCACCACGTCGAGATCTACCTCGGCATTCTCATCGGCGCGGTGACGTTCTCGGGTTCGGTGATCGCGTTCGGCAAGCTGGCCGGCAAGATCAGCGGCAAGCCGGTCATCCTTCCGGGACGCCACTTCCTCAACCTGGCCGGGCTGCTGGCCGTGATCTGGTTCGGCATCCAGTTCTCGGGCGCGCACGAAGTCTCGCAGGGCCTGGTCTCGCTCTACATCATGACCGCCATCGCGCTGCTGTTCGGCGTGCACATGGTGATGGCCATTGGTGGCGCGGACATGCCCGTCGTGGTGTCCATGCTCAACAGCTACTCCGGCTGGGCGGCCGCGGCGACGGGCTTCATGCTGTCGAACGACCTGCTCATCGTGACCGGCGCGCTGGTGGGTTCGAGCGGCGCGATCCTGTCGTACATCATGTGCCGCGCGATGAACCGCCAGTTCCTGTCGGTGATCGCCGGCGGGTTCGGCACCGAGGGCGGCGTCGCGCCGGCCGCGGGAGCGCAGCCGGCGGGCGAGGTCACGCCCATCCTGTCGGCCGAGACGGCCGAACTGCTGCGCGATGCCAAGAACGTCATCATCATTCCGGGTTACGGCATGGCGGTGGCGCAGGCGCAGCACACGGTCTACGAGATCACCAAGCTGCTGCGCGAGAAGGGCGTCAACGTGCGGTTCGGCATTCACCCGGTGGCCGGCCGCATGCCCGGCCACATGAACGTGCTGCTGGCCGAGGCCAAGGTGCCGTACGACATCGTGCTCGAGATGGACGAGCTGAACGGCGACTTCCCGACGACCGACGTGGCCATGGTGATCGGTGCCAATGACATCGTGAACCCCGGCGCCGAGGACGACCCGAGCAGCCCGATCGCCGGCATGCCGGTGCTGCAGGCGTGGAAGGCCAAGACGAGCATCGTGATGAAGCGCTCGATGGCGTCCGGCTACGCGGGCGTGGACAACCCGCTCTTCTACAAGGAAAACAACCGGATGCTGTTCGGCGACGCCAAGAAGATGCTCGACGAGGTGCTGGTGGCGCTGAAGGGCTGAGCAACCGGAAGATCACGCCAGATGAACTCCGCCCCGGGAGCGACACGGCTCCCGGGGCGGTCTTCTTGCGCTGCACGCGTTTGCCGTTGTCCTGCCTCACCCGATGCCGCAAGATCGCGCACGGCGCACAGGGCGCCTCCGGTCCGCGGACAGGGATCTCCCACCTGAGTCGGTGAAGCCTTCGGCATCCTACGAGCCTTCTGCCCAGCGGTGCGGACACGGGCATCACGGAGGGTCGTCGCATGTCCGGTCCCGACCGGGAGCCAGCCGCTCCCACGTTCGAACGCTTGCGGCGTCAAGCCAAGCGGCTGCTGCGTGACTGCCGCCGCGGCGATGCGCCCTCGCTCGCGCGTGTGCGCGCCGCGCTGCCCCGGCTCGCGCCGCTCGACGACGCCCCGCTGGCGGCGCAGCTCCGGCTGGCCGACGTCCAGCACGCTCTCGCCCGCGAAGCCGGGCTCGAGAACTGGGCGGCGCTCAAGCGCCATGTGGAGTCCGCCGAGCCGTTCGTCCAGCAGGTCGCGCGCTTCCTGCGCGCGCTGGGAGAGAACGACGCCGGCACCATGCGCCACGTGCTCGAGCGATTTCCCGCCGTGGCCAGCAGCAGCCTGCAAGCCGCCTGCGCCGCGTGCGACCCGGCGGCGGCCGAGTCGTGGATCGCGCGCGATCCGTCGCAGGTGCTGGCGGGCATCGGCGGTAACGGTGCGTGGACGCCGCTCGTGTGCCTGGCGCAGTCGCCGCTGTTCGGAGTGGACGACGAGCACCGCGCGGCCAGCGTGGCGATCGGCGAGCGCCTGCTGGCGATGGGCGCCGACCCCGATACCTCGACGCCGCAGCCGGACAACGAAGCGATCCGGCTGAGCGTGCTGTACCGGGCCAGCGAGCGCGGCAACGCGGGGCTGGTGCGGTTGCTGCTCGAGCGGGGCGCCAATCCCAACGACGGCGAGTCGGTGTACCACGCGGCCGAGCGCAACCACCGCGACGTGCTCGAACTGCTGCTCGCCCACGGCGCCGAGATCTCGGCCGCGCATCCGCACTGGCGGAACACCGCGCTCTACTACCTGGCGGGCCACCGGGACGGGCAACCCATGGCCGCTTCGGCGCGCGAGGGCATGCGCTGGCTGCTCGACCGGGGCGCGGAGCCCAACGTGCCCAGTCACGCGAGCCTCGAGACACCGCTGCATCGTGTCGCCGCGCTCGGTCCGGACGCGGCCGTCGTGCGCCTGCTGCTCGAGCGGGGCGCCGATCCGCGGCAGCAGCGCGCGGATGGGCGCACGGCCCACGACCTCGCGGTGCGCGCGGGCAACACGGAGATCGCCGGGGTGCTGCGTGCAGCCGGGGCGGCCGGGGAACTGCGCCCGGTGGACGCGTTCCTCGGCGCATGCGCGGCGGGGGACGAGACTCGCGCGCGCGCGCTGCTCGATGAGCACAACGGCCTGCTCGAAACCGTCGCCGCCACGGAGCGCGAGGTGTTCCTGCAGGCGGTGACGAACGGCCGCGTGGAGGCGTTGCGGCTGCTGGTTTCGCTGGGGCTGGTGGCGGCGAACGAGTCGGGCCCGCACGGCACCCTGCTGCACTGGGCGGCGTGGCACGGACGCGCCGGAGTCGTGCAACTGCTGCTCGAGCGTGGCGCCGAGGTGAACGTGCGCGACCCCATGTACGGCAGCTCGCCTCTGGCGTGGGCGGCGCACGGGTCGCAGAACTGCCGCAACGCCGACGAGGACTACATCGCCGTGATCGACGCGCTGCTCGCATCGGGCGTGGACCGGGCGCTCACCCTCAACAAGTGGGGTGAGCCGCCCGAGGGGCTGGCGAGCGAGGGCGTCGCGGAGCATCTTCGTGAGCGGGGCTTTGCGCCGGCGGAGTCCTGATCGGGCGGACCGCCGGCACTCGGTGGCCTCTTGGGGAGATGGGGAGATGACTCACATCCTGCAGTGCCACGACATCGTGAAGACGGACCTCGTGCGCGGCGAAGGCTGCCACCTGTTCGACAGTCGTGGCGCTCGATTCACCGACTTCGAATCGGGCATCTGGAGCGCGGCGCTCGGCCATGGTCATCCGCGCATCACGGCGGTCATCCGCGAGCAGAGCGCGGCGCTCACGCACCTGGGCACGCGCTACCCCAGTCCGCTCGCCGAGCGGGCGGCGGTGGACATCCTCGGCACCGTCGGCATGGGCGAGGGCAAGTGCGTCCTGCTCAGCTCGGGCAGCGAGGCCGTGGAGTTCGGCGTGCAGGTCGCTCGGCGCTTTTCGGGCAAGCCGCTGCTGCTCACACTGGCGCACTCGTACCTCGCCGCGTACGGCTCGGCGGGAGCCAAGCGTTCCGGCGAGTGGTGCGAGTTCGACGCGGGCGCCTGCACGCACACGGGGCCCTGTGATTGCCTGGACGCGATCCCGTTCGCGGACATCGGCGCTTTCGTGTTCGAGCCCGGCGGCAGCGGCATGGCGTTCGTGAAGTTCCCGCCGCAGCGCCTGGTCGAGGAGATCGCCCGCCGCGTGCGAGCGCACGGCGGACTGCTCATGGCCAACGAAGTCACGACCGGCATGGGGCGCACGGGACGCTGGTTCGGGTTCCAGCACTACGGCGTGCAGCCGGATGTGGTCGCGCTGGGCAAGGGGCTGGGCAACGGCTACCCCGTCAGCGCGGTGGCCATGCGGCCGGAAGTCGCGGAGCGCGTCGAGCGCGGTGGCTTTCACTACGCGCAGTCTCACCAGAACGACCCGCTCGGCTGCGCCGTGGCCAGCGAGGTGATCGCGGTGCTGCGCGAGGAGCTATGGGTGGACCGCGGCGAACGGATGGGGCAGGGGTTCCTCGAAAGCCTGAAGCAACTCGTGGAACGGCATGCCGTGCTTCGTGAGGCGCGCGGCCGCGGCCTGCTGCTGGGGCTCGAGTTCCATCCGCACGAGCGCCTGTCCGCCGCGAGCGTCTACGCGCAACTCGTCGAGCAGGGATTCCTCGTGGGGTGCTACCCGGCGGGGAACATGCTGCGATTCTCGCCGCCGCTGGTCATCGCTCGGGAAGACATCGATGGACTGATCACCAGCGTGGACGCGATACTGCGGGAGGCGTGCCGAGTTCGTCCGCAGCCCTCATCGGAACAGAATCAACACGATCGCGGCGGGCAGTGAGCCGGCGAGGATGAACCATTTGCCGCGCCCTCCGAGCCCGTTCACGCCGCCGCGAATGAACAGCCCGGTCAGGCTGAGCAGGATGAGCAGCACCGCGAACAGGTCGGATAACCAGCGCCAGGGTTTGTAGCTGTTCTTGTGAAGTACGTTCGCCTGGTAGAACACCGGACGGCGACTGACGCGCTCGTACAGTGCCGTCCCGGCGGCGAAGTCGGCGAGCAGCGTCGCATTCTCGTAGTAGACCTTCACGTGCTTCGGAGTCGGGGTGTCGAATACGCGGTAGCGGGGTTCGCCGACCAGTTGCCCCAACGCTTCGACCTCGGGAGCCGTCAGGTCCGCCGAACTCGCGCGGGCGGGGATGGCGATGTGCCGCTTGGTGACGACGAAGTCGGGGTTCCACAGGTCCGCATGATTCAACGCCAGGCCCGAAAGGCAATAGGCGATCACGAGCGCCGAGAGCAGGTACCCCACGTCGCGGTGAGTCGCGATGACGAGACGATTCAGGCTCTGGCCGAATGGCGGCTTCATCGCGCGGCAACCTCGCTCGAAATCCGCTTGGCGCTCTGCCGCGCGGTGTCCACGATCCAGCGCTCCAGCCCGGAGTCCGGGAGGATCGCATCCGGGCGGTAGCGCACGCGCTCGCGACTCCCGGCGACGCGTGAGATCCCATCGCCGATCAGCTTGACCTGGAAGCGTTCGTCGCGAGCGACCAGCACCGGGATCACGATTGCATTCCGGCGCTGGCGCAATACGGTCTCGATTGCGTCCGTCGTGCGCGCAGGATCGTATCGGACGATGTGCCCGCACCAGGCGTGAGACATCACCGAGACGCCTGTCGTACGTCGCACGTGTTCGCCGATCCGGATGAGCAGAGTGGACCATTCGCGCTCGTACGTTTCATCTCCGTACGCGACGAGTACGAGCCCTTCCTCGGCCGGCTTCTGCGACAGTTCGCGCACCCGTCGCTCCACGTTTCGCTGGATCAAGTCCGTGAAGTCCATCAGCGGCGTCATGTGCGTCCGGGCCCGCGGCGTGTAGCGCTCGATACCTTCGAGCCGCAGGGTCTCGAGCGAGTGCGGGTCGGTCTTCTGTCCCATGATCGTCGGAATATCGTCGAATGGATGCGGGCTGACGGTGAGAAAGACCGGCATTACGACGACATCGGTGTAGCCTTCGTGATCGAACTCCTTCAGGCGCGTCGCGATCGATGGCTCCGTGTACTCCATGAACGCAGAGCGAACGTCCGCGACTCGCCCGCCCGCGACGATCGGACCTCGGACCCGGGCTCCCAGGTCCTGCAGCGCCGCCCGCCAGGTCTCGGAGCGCGAACCGTGGCTCACGATCAGCACGCCGATCTTCTTGTCCCCCGGGGTGCTGGCAGCGAAGGCCGAGTCGGTGCTCGGAGCGCTCGCGGCGAGAATCAGAAGGAGCATCGTGATTGCGAGCATCCGCGGGTGAGTCGGGATCGGCTGAGGGGCCTTTGTCGCGCCGGGAGTACGGCGCAGGACGGGAGGATTCGACGGGATCTGCGGCAAGATGATCATCCTCAGAGGGGTAGGGTAGGGAGATGCAGTTAGGTATGCCTATCAAGATGTAGCATCGCCTATCTACACGGAACGTCGTCGGAGGTCAAGCCCGGCCAGCGACTGTCTTCGCGGTGGAAGTGGCGGAGCCCGAGGCGCATCAGCCACCGCGCCGACGGGCGTGGGTGAGCAGCTTCGCCATCGCGTGGACGCGGATCACCTCACGCAATCTTGCGAAGGCGCTGCCCGTGCTGCGGGAGGGTGCGCGTGCCTGGACGCCGGACGCAGTCGTGCGGGACCCAGTGGCTGTGCTGCTCGGGGGGCTGGCAGCGCGCTAACGCGCCGCGTGTTGCTTCACCGCCGCCCGTGCCGCGGCGAGCCGCTCGGGGTTGCCGATCTCGAGCCATTCGCCGCTCGCGGGCAGCCACGGGCGGATCACGTGGCCGGCTGCGGCCAGCCGCAGCCATAGCGCCGTGATGGGGAACGCGTCGCGCTCAGTGACCCGATCGAGCAGCTCGGGCGAGCAGGCGTGCACGCCCGCGAAGGCGAGTGCGCGTTCTTGCCCGCGCGGCGGGCGCGCCTGCGTGCGTTCGCCCGTGGCGCGGTTCTCGCGGCCGAACAGTCCCTCGTCATCGAACAGCAGGTAGCGCTTCGTCTCGCGCTCGTGCACGACGAGCGTGGCGAGCGCGCCAGCGGCGGCATGCGCGTCGAGCAGCGCGCCAAGGTCGGCGTCCAGGATCACGTCCACGTTGTGCG
>JADLGX010000171.1 GCA_020849095.1 Candidatus Eiseniibacteriota bacterium | reverse complement strand
TGGAGTGGCGCATCGAGCCGGGGCGCTGGCTCGTGGCTCCGGTGGGAACGCTGGTGGCCGAAGTGCTGTGGGAGAAGCGCCGCGCCGAGGCGGGCGAGGAGCGCCGGTTCGTGGTGCTCGCGGCCGGCATGAACGACCTGATCCGCCCGGCGCTGTACGGCGCCCTCCACCGCGCGGTGCCGGTGGCGCCGCGCGCGGGCGCGCTCACCGACGCCGCGGTGGTGGGTCCGGTGTGCGAGAGCGGCGACACGTTCCTCGAGCGCGCGGCGCTGCCGCCGCTGGAGCGTGGCGACCTGGTCGCGCTCATGGATGCGGGAGCGTACGGCTCGGCCATGTCGTCCAACTACAACGGGCGCGGCCGGCTCGCGGAACTCGTGGTGGACGGCGGACGGCTGCGCCGCGTGCGCGCGGGCGAGGGACCCGAGGTCCTGCTCGCGCGCGACACGGACGATCCGCTGGACTGAGATCCGTCGCCGGTCTCCGCAGCCGGCGTCAGTGGAGGAAGCGCGGCTGGCTCGCGGTGATGATCACCGCCGGCAGCGGCCCCGCGTTGGCGTACGAGTGCGTGAGGTGCGCGCGGAAGTGCACCGCATCGCCCTCGTTCAGCACCCACGACTCCTCGCCGACGCGGATCTCGACCGAACCCGAGAGCACGGTCACGCACTCCTCGCCCTCGTGGCGATGGGTGAGCGCCGGGCCGTCCGACGGAGCGAGCGTCATGCGGTGAGCGCCGAGCCGCGCGCCGTGCGTGGGACCGGTGAGCGGCGCCACGACGAGCGTGCCGCGCTTGAGCGCCGACCCTTCGCGTTCGGCCGCGCGCACGACCTGGATCTCGGGCAGTCCCGATCCGGGAACGAGAAGCGCGGGCCGCACGCCGAGCGCGACCGCGATGCGGCCGAGCGCGCCCACGGTGGGCGAGGCCTTGCCGCGTTCGATTTCGGAGACGTGCGTCGCCGAGATGCCGCCGCGCGCCTCGAGGTCCTTGAGCGTGAGGCCGCGCTCGATGCGAAGGCGCTTGATGCGCCGGCCCAGCTCGATGGTGAATGCCGAGTGCGACACCGGGGCGCGATCGGGCACGGGGTCGGCGGCGAGGTCGTGGGTGTCGGAGGTTTCGGCGGCGCCGAGAGGATCGTTCATGGCTGCACCTCGAGGGGGCGAGTGCTGGAGACCAGGACGCGGGCGGCTTCGCCGCCGGTGCCGGAGAGCCGGTGCGAGAGCTGGTGCGACGCCTGCATCGCGTCGCCCGCCTCGAGCCGGACGGCGGAGTCGCCGACCTGCACCTGCACGGCTCCGGTCTCGACGAAGTAGATCGCGTCGCCGGCGGTGTCGGCCGCGGGCCATTCGAACGCGGAAGTCGCGCCGCGATCGAGCCGTACGCGATAGCACGTCAGCGTGGCGCCGGGAATGCCGTTGCCCAGCGCGCTGGCGGAGATTCCGGGCGCGAGCGGAAATCCACCCTCGCCCGTTGCGCGGTGCAGCGCGACCTCGGGGAGTTCTTCCGGCTCGAGGAAGTAGGCGGTCTCCCGCCCGAGCGCGCACGCGAGCCGTGTGAGCGCGCCGATCGTGGGCGACGTGCGCCCGCGCTCGACCTCGGACAAATGCGTGGCCGACAGGCCCGACAGCGCCTCGACCTGCTTCAGCGTCATGCCTCGCTGCAGGCGAAGCGCCCGCACGCGACGGCCCAACTCCGTGACGTCGACGATCATGATCAGTGCCTCGAACGATGCGGCCCCTGGGGGGGTATCGTGGGCTCCGCTCCGCCGTGCCGGATGGAGGGCCGTGCGGTGCGCGTCCGAGGATGGACCGCGGACGAGTGAAACCTTGCATGCCGGAGGGTACCGGTCAATGGTGGAGTGAAGGGGCCACTGTTGGGAGCGTAATATCGAAGCGTGCGACTGGTCCCAATGGCCCCTCCTTATAGAAGAGAGTTCGGGTCCCGAACGCTTGACACTTTCGGCATGTTCCGTCGAGACTGCCGCGTCGTTTTTCTCCGACGCTTCGCGCCACGGGTCGCTTCTGCGTCCGGTCGCGCTCGACATTGTGAATCTCGGAGCAAGCGGGCCTGCGGTGCCCGCGCCGGAAGTCCCGCGTTGGGCGGGGCCCGGCAGGTCCGGAAAGAAGAGGTGGCCATTGCTGCAGGTCGTGTGCATCAAGCAGGTTCCCGACACCGAGACTCGCGTCAAGGTGGCCGCGGACGGTCGCACGCTGGATCCCACCGGCGTGACTTGGGTGATGAATCCCTACGACGAGTTCGCCGTCGAGGGCGCGCTCCAGGTGAAGGAGAAGCTCGCGGCCGGTGAAGTGGTCGTGATCTCGCTGGGGGGCGCTGGCGTGCAGACCACGCTGCGCAACGCCCTCGCGATGGGCGCGGATCGCGCCATCCATCTGAAGTGCGAGACGCCGTCTCCGGACTCGCTGGCCGTCGCGAAGGCCCTGGCCGCGGCGATCCAGGATCTCGGCGCCCAGTTGGTGTGGCTCGGCAAGTCCGCCATGGACGACGACGCCGCGCAGGTGGGTCCCATGCTCGCGGAGCTTCTGTCGCTGCCGTGCGCGACGGTGGCCGCTTCGTTCACTCTCGACGGCGCGGTCGCGAAGATCGAGCGCGAGATCGAAGGCGGCCGTGAGCAGGTCGAGCTGCCGCTGCCCGCGA
>JADLGX010000170.1 GCA_020849095.1 Candidatus Eiseniibacteriota bacterium | reverse complement strand
GCCTGCAGATTCCCGGCGTGCTCGACGACGTGTGCGGCTTCGACGGCCCGCTCGGCGTCACCTGGAAGGACGGCGTGCCCAGCCTGCGGCTGTGGGCGCCCACGGCGCAGAAGGTGCGCCTGCTGCTCTTCGACGGGCCGCGCACGCCAACGCCCTCGGCCACCGTGGACATGACGCGCGACTACTGGACGTACGGCGCCACGGGCACCGCCGCGTGGAAGGGCAAGTACTACCTGTACGAAGTCACCGTGTTCACACCCAGCACCGGGCACATCGAGACCGTCACCGCGACCGATCCCTACTCGCGCGGCCTCGCGCGCAACGGCGAGCGCTCGCTGATCGTGGACCTGGACGATCCCGCAACCAAGCCCACCGGTTGGGACGCGCTGGCCAAGCCCGCGCTCGAGTCCATCGAGGACGCGGTCCTGTACGAGCTGCACGTGCGCGACTTCAGCGCCTCGGACGCCACCGTGCCGGCGGCGCACCGCGGCACCTACCTGGCGTTCGCCGACGCGAGCGACGGCACGAAGCACCTGCGTTCGCTCGCCGAGGCGGGGCTGACGCACGTGCACCTGCTGCCGGCGTTCGACTTTGCCACCGTCAACGAGGACCGCTCCACGTGGCGCGACGCGGGCGACCTGAGCGCGCTGCCGCCGGACTCCGACCAGCAGCAGGCCGCGGCGCAGAAGCTGCGCATGCAGGACGGCTTCAACTGGGGCTACGACCCCGCGCACTACGGCGTGCCCGAGGGCAGCTATGCGAGCGATCCCGACGGCATCGCGCGCATCGTCGAGTTCCGCCGCATGGTGCAGGCGCTGTCCGGGCTCGGGCTGCGCACCGTGATGGACGTGGTCTACAACCACACGCACGCCGCCGGGCTCGCCCCCCACTCCGTTCTCGACCGCATCGTGCCGGGCTACTACCAGCGGCTCAACGCCGACGGCGCGGTGGAGAACAGCACCTGCTGCGCCAACACGGCCAGCGAGCACCGCATGATGCAGAAGCTCATCGCCGACGACCTCGAGCACTGGGCGCGCGACTACAAGGTGGACGGGTTCCGGTTCGACCTCATGGGCCATCACATGAAGTGGAACCTGACGCGCTTCCGCGCGCGGCTCGACGCGCTCACTCCCGCCAACGGCGGCGTGGACGGCGCGAAGATCCTGATCTACGGCGAAGGCTGGGACTTCGGCGAGGTGGGCAGCAACAAGCGCGGCACCAACGCCACGCAGCGCAACATGGCGGGCACGGGCATCGGCACGTTCAACGACCGTATCCGCGACGCCGTGCGCGGCGGCAGTCCCTTTGCCGACCGGCGCGAGCAGGGCTTTGCCACCGGGCTGTACACCCAGCCGGGCGACTTCAACCGCGGCGGTGACGGCGACAAGGCCAAGCTGCTCGCGGCGTGCGACCGCATCCGCGTGGGGCTGGCGGGCAACCTGGCCGCCTACGCGTTCACCGACGCGCGCGGCAATGCCGCCACCGGCGCCGGGCTGTCGTCCACGGGTTATGCGTCGATGCCGCGCGAGGCGGTGCAGTACGTGGAGGCGCACGACAACGAGACGCTGTGGGACAAGATCATGCTGGCCGCGCCCTCCGGCGCCACGCTGGCGCAGCGCGTGCGCATGCAGCTGCTGGCGCTGTCGGTGCCGGCGCTGTCGCAGGGGCTGCCGTTCTTCCACGCGGGCGGCGAACTGCTGCGCACCAAGAGCATGGACGCCGACAGCTACGACTCGGGCGACTGGTTCAACCGCGTGGACTGGTCGCTGACCACCAACCACTGGGGCATGGGACTGCCGGGCGCTGAGAAGAACAAGGACCGCTGGTCGTACATGAAGCCCGTGCTCGCGCGCACGGACCTGAAGCCCGGCCGCGCCGAGCTGACGCTGTCGTCGGGCGCGTTCCGCGACTTCCTGCGCGTGCGCAAGAGCACGCCGCTGTTCCGGCTGAAGACCGCCGAGGACGTGCAGGCGCGCGTCAAGTTCATGAACACCGGCCCCATGCAGACGCCGGGGCTGATCGTGATGACGCTGGCCGACGGCGTGAGCGGGCTGCCGTCGCTGGGCTCCAAGTGGAAGCGCATGGTGGTGCTGTTCAACTCCAACCCCGCCCCCGTGACCTATCGCTATCCCGGCTTCACGCAGGTGGCGTTCACGCTGCACCCCGCGCAGGCGGCGGGCAGCGACCCGGTCGTGAAGCAGGCGGCGTTCGATCGCGCGCAGGGCGCGATCACCGTGCCCGGGCTGACGACGGCGGTGTTCGTGGCGGAGTAGCGGCACGAATAGCGGTCGACAAAGCGAAGCGGGCGGCGCGAAGGTGCGCCGCCCGCTCTTGCTTGCCGCCTCCCGACCCGGGATCAGCTGCCGGCGCCTCAGTACCCCAGCGCGCAGCCGTCCTTGCGCTTCTCGGTGGCGCCCGAATACACGCCGGTCACGGGGTCGCGCCAGATGGCCTGGTAGCCGCCGTACGCTCCCACCGATTCCTTCTCGATCCTGTGGCCGCGCTTGCGCAGTTCGGCCAGCACCGAATCCGGCAGCCCGTCTTCAATGTGCAGCACGCCGCCGTCGGTCATCACGGTGCCCGTGGGTTCGGTCGAGCCGCTGTGGTGATAGCGGATCGCGTCGCCGGCTTCCTGCAGGTTCATCCCGAAGTCGAACAGGTTCACGATCACCTGTGCGTGCCCCTGCGGCTGCATGTCGCCGCCCATCAGCCCGAAGGCCATCACCGGCTTGCCGCCCTGCGTCACGAACGCGGGAATGATCGTGTGGAACGGCCGCTTGCCCGGCTCGTACGAGTTGGGGCGCCCCGGCGTGAGGTCGAACAGGTTGCCGCGGTCCTGGATGCCGAATCCCAGTTCGGGCACCACGTAGCCCGAGCCGAAGCCGGTGTAGTTGCTCTGGATGAGCGACACCATCATGCCGTCGCCGTCGGCCGTGCACAGGTACGTGGTCTCGCGGCGGTTGAGCGCCGCGGGCTCCCCGGGCAGGTCGCGCACGGCGGCTTGCTGCATGTTCACCAGCGCCGCGCGCTGCTCGCCGTACTTCTTGGAGATCAGCTCGGCCACCGGAATCTTGGCGAAGTCGGGATCGGCGTAGTAGCGCGCGCGGTCGGCGAACGCGATCTTCTTGGCCTCGGTCATCACGTGCCAGAAGTCGGGCGAGTTCCGCCCCATGCCCTTGAGGTCGAAGCGCTCGAGGATGTTGAGGATCTGCAGCGCGGCGATCCCCTGCCCCGGCGGCGGCAGCTCCCACACGTCGTAGCCGTGATAGCTCGTGGACACGGGCGGCACCCACTCGCTGCGGTGCTTCGCGAAGTCCTCGGCGGAGAAGAAGCCGCCGTTGGCCTTGGAATACCGGACCAGCTCGGCCGCGATGGGGCCCTTGTAGTAGGCGTCGCGCCCGCCCTCGGCGATCAGGCGCAGCGTCTTGGCGAGCGCCGGGTTCTTGAAGATCTCGCCCTCGCGCGGCGCGCGCCCGCCGGGCATGAACACCTGCGCGAATCCCGGCTTGTCCTTGAAGCGCGGAATCGAACGCTCCCAGTCGCTCGCGATGACGGGCGAGAGCGGAAAGCCCTCCTCGGCATAACGGATGGCCGGCGCGAGCACTCGCGCGAGCGGCAGCTTGCCGTACTTGGCGTGCAGCTCGGCCCAGCCGTCCACGCAGCCGGGCACGCTCCACGAGAACGGCGAGTACAG
>JADLGX010000169.1 GCA_020849095.1 Candidatus Eiseniibacteriota bacterium | reverse complement strand
TGCCCTGCAGTCCCGAGGCGATGCCCAGCTGCTCGCGCGGCACCAGCGACAGCAGCGCGCTGGCGTTGGGCACCGAGAACAGTCCCTGCCCGGCGCCGATCAGCGCCATGCCGGCCATGAGGTGCCACGTGGCGGGCGTCACGCCCACGTCGGCCAGCAAGAAGAAGCCGGCCGCGGTCATGCCCATGCCCAGCGTGGTCAGCACGCGCACCCCGATGCGGTCGGACAGCCGTCCGGCGAGCGGCGCGAAGAAGAGCGCCGCGACGGGCAGGATCATGTTCCACACGCCGCTCTTCTGCGCGTCGAAGCCCAGCACCTCTTCCAGGTAGAGCGGAAAGTGCAGCCCCACCGAGACGGTCATGGCCTGCGACAGCAGGGTGAGCAGCACGGCCGCGCCGAGCGGCCCGAACAGGATGCGCAGCGGCAGCATGGGGTGCTTGGCGCGCGACTCCAGCGCGGCGAACGCGGCCAGTGCCACGGCCGCGATCACGAACGCGCCGCGCACGAACGCGTGGCTCCAGCCCAGCTCGGCGCCGCGCGAAAAGCCCAGCATGAGCGCCACCAGCGCCGCGCACCAGGCGAATGCCGCGCCCAGGTCGAGCGGCGGGGCGTTCCGCGACGGCGCGTCGGCGGGCACGCGGCTGCGCACCAGCCACAGCGCCAGCAGCCCGAGCGGCAGGTTGGCCAGGAACAGCCAGCGCCACGAAGCGTGCGCCACCACCATGCCGCCCAGCGGCGAGCCCACACCCAGCCCGATGCCCACCATGGCGCCGAACGCGCCCAGCACCTTGCCGCGCTCGTGCGCCGGGAACGCGC
The DNA here is from genome assembly GCA_020849095.1 of Candidatus Eiseniibacteriota bacterium. Classification (GTDB taxonomy): domain Bacteria; phylum Eisenbacteria; class RBG-16-71-46; order RBG-16-71-46; family RBG-16-71-46; genus CAIXRL01. The sequence continues at coordinate 3,646 of JADLGX010000169.1, read as the reverse complement.
TCACGAGCAGCGCCGAGCCGTTGGCCGACACCATCGCCGCGCCCACGCCCTGCGCCACGCGCGCCGCGATGAGCCACGGCAGCGTGGGGGCGAAACCGCAGAACGCCGACGCGACCGTGAACAGCGCGATGCCGCCCGAGTACACGAGGCGCCGCCCGCGCAGGTCGGCGAGCCGTCCCATGGTGAGCAGCAGCCCGGTGATGGTGATCGTGTAGGCGGTCACCACCCACTGGATGCCGGTGAGCGGCGCGCCGAACTCCCGCTGCAGCGTGGGCAGCGCGATGTTCACCACGCTCGCATCGAGCGTGGCCATGATCACGCCGAGCGCGATGGCCGGAAACACGCGCCAGCGCGGAAGTGTGGCTTCCGCGCCGGCGCCGGTGTTCGCGCCGGGTTCCCGGCCGGGTCCGCTCACTTCTGGCGCACGAGCTTCATGATCTCGGGCAGCGTCGGCGTCTTGCCGTACAGCAGCAGCCCCAGGCGGAACACCTTGCTCGACAGCTTCAGCGTGACGAACGCCGTCAGCGCCAGCAGGCCCAGCGACGTGGCCACCTGCCACAGCGGAATCACCGCGCCGGTCATGGAGCCCGCGGACAGCCGCAGCATCATGCTGGTCGCCGCGGTGGGCGGGAACAGCGACATGCCGACCGCGAGCGGCCCGTTGGGCGAGTTGAGCAGGTTGGCCAGCGCGTAGAACGGGATGAAGTTGAGCATGGTGAACATCATGGCCATCTGCTGCGCCTCGCGCAGGTTGTTCGTGATGGCGCCGATGCCCGTCATGAGGCTGGCGTAGAACAGGTAGCCGAGCAGGAAGTACAGCAGCCCCATCACGGCGAGCATGGCCGGCAGCTCCACCTTGATGAAGGCGAACGACGTGCCCAGCAGCACCATGCCGGCCGCCACCCACACGCCGACCAGCGTGAGGCCGGCGCCGCCCAGGCCCACGAGCTTGCCCAGCATGAGGTCGTCCGGCGTGACCGTGCAGAGCAGCGACTCGAGGATGCGCGTTTCCTTTTCCTCGCTGACGCCCTGCAGCAGGTACTGGCCGCCCGTGATGATGGACACGGACAGCAGCATGCCCACGATGAACGGCAGGAAGAACCCGGTCAGCTCCTTGGCGTCGTCCTTGAGCTCGTACGTGGTGCCCGTGCGGTTGGGCACGTACAGGTCGGTGCTGCGGCCCAGCTTGAGCACGCGGTCGATGCGCGAGGAGTCCACCTGCGCGGCCAGCAGGTTGCGCAGCAGCCACTGGCGCAGCGCGCGGTCGTCACCCGAAGAGGTGAACACGCGCGTGTCGTTCTCGTACCGCCGCACCGTGCCCGCGCCCAGGAAGTCGGCGCCGATCACGAGCACGGTGTTGACGTTGCCGGCGGACAGCGAGTCGAGCGCCTCTTCCTGCGAGGCGTACGGCCGCATGACCATGGGAACGACGACGGCGCCGGAGGGCTTGGGTGGCTGCGGCGTGCCCGCGGTGACGCCGGCCGTGGCCGACTGCGCCGCGCCGGCCGCGCCGCCCGGAGGCGGGTCGGCCGCGATGGTGAACTCGAACGGCTTGATCGTGCCCTCGTACAGCCCCGATGAATCCACGACGGCGATCACGCGCGCCTGCCGCTGGTGCGCGCGCGCGTCGTCGGCCGCCAACTTGCCGGTGAAGAACGTGGACAGGAACACCAGCGCCGGCGTGGCGATGAGCGAGAACAGGAAGGCCTTGCGGCGCACCGTGGTCATGTACTCGCGGCGCGCGATGATCATGGAACGGGAGAAGGAGAACTTCATCGCGCACCTCCGATTCGCAGTTCCTCGTCCACGGTGGGCGGGCCGCTGCGGCCCTTGTCCAGGCCGGCGCCCGTGGTGACCACGTGAACGAACACGTCTTCCAGCGGCGGCACGACCGGAGCGAACGACTTCACCGATACGCCACGCTCGAGCAGCGCGCGCAGCACGGACTCGGCCTGCGAGCCGCGCTCCATGGAGAGTTTGGTGAACCCGTTCACGCGTTCGACCGACTTCACGCCGGGCAGCCCGGCCGGCACCTCGCCGCCTTCGACCATCACGGCGTGCTCGGCGTACTGCTGGCGGATCTCGCGCACGGTTCCATAGAGCACCATGTGGCCGCGGTTGATCATCAGCGCGCGGTCGCACTGCTGCTCCACCTTGTTCATCTGGTGGGTGGACAGGATGACGGTGCAGCCAGCCTCGCGGCGGCGGCGCAGCACGTCCTCCAGAATCTGCACGTTGACCGGGTCGAGGCCGCTGAAGGGCTCGTCCAGGATCAGCAGGCGCGGGTCGCCGATCAGCGCCGAGCACAGCTGCACCTTCTGCTGCATGCCCTTGGACAGCGCCGAGACCTGCTTCTTGGCCCAGGCCGCCAGCCCGAACTCCTCGAGCAGCGCCACGGCCTGCGCGCGCGCCTTGCCCGCGCCCATGTCCTTGAGCTCACCGATGTACGACAGCGCGTCGAGCACCGGCACCTTGCGGTAGAGCCCGCGCTCTTCCGGCAGGTACGAGATGCGGGAGCGCTCGGAGTTCACCAGCGGCACGCCGTCGAGCGTGATGGCGCCGCCGTCCGGCTTGATGATGTCGGTGATCATCCGGATGAGCGTGGTCTTGCCGGCGCCGTTGGGTCCGAGCAGGGCGAAGATCTCGCCGGGCTTCACGTCGAACGACACGTCGTTCACCACGGCGCGGTCGTCGTAGACCTTGCGGACGCTGCGAATCTCGAGCATGGAGGTTCCTGTCGGGGAAGGGCGGATGGGGGGCCCGCGCGAGGAGTTCGCCGGGGCCTGCGACGCCTGCCGGATTCGCCGGACCGGATCCCCCCGCTCAGGGCGTCGCGACGGTGGACACTAGGGCCGCGAGAGTGCGCACTCAAGCCCCGGCGCCCCGGCGCGGCCGTGGATCGGATGGGTGGTTTGGCGGCGGGGGTGAACGGTCGGCTGGGCCCTTACCGGGCGGCTTGACGACCGCCGCAATCCGCGGTCACGTCGGGGCCTGCGGCGGCCGATAACCGCGCCGTCCGTGGAGAGTCCGTGCAGTCCCGTCCGGCCGGCGGGCTGCGAGCCCTTTCGGGGGTGAGGGACCTCTCCGAACCCGTGCAAGGAACCCCGCATGCGATTCGAATCGAACGTTCGTGCCGTCACTCGCGCCGTCCTGGCCGTCTCGCTGCTGGCGGCGCTCGCGGCGCTCACCGGTTGCAGCAGCAACCCGCTGCCGACCGCGCCGGCCCGCCCGCTGCTGGGCTACGTGGTGATCACGCCCACGCTCGACACGCTGCAGACCGGCAGCACGCGCGCCTTCGTGGCCGCCGCGCTCGACACCGACAGCGTCGCCGTGGCCGCGCCCTCGCTGACGTGGCGAAGCTCCAACTCCGCCGTGGCCACCGTGAACTCGACCGGACTGGTGACCGCCATCTCCGAAGGTGTCGCCAGCATCATCGCCAGCGGCAACGGCGCCGCCGACACCGCGCAGGTGTTCGTGTGGTCGCAGAGCGGCTGGTTCGCTCAGACGAGCAACTCCGCCAACAACCTGAACGCCGTGCACTTCCTGGCCGACGGCCGCAAGGGATACGCCGTGGGCGAGGTGGGCACGCTGCTGCGCACGCTCGACGCCGGCAACACCTGGACCGTGCGCACGAGCGGCACCACGT